>CALWIS010000056.1 GCA_944380795.1 uncultured Clostridia bacterium
ACATGGCCGGAGGTAGCGCCCTTATTCCACAGCGTTTGACGGCTGCGGCTGTAGAACCAGGTATACCCGGTAGAGAAAGTACGCTTTAAGGATTCCCGGTTCATATAGGCCAGCATCAAAATTTCACCGGTAGCGGCTTCCTGCACAACAGCAGGAATTAAATCGCCCTTTTGGAAGTAGTCCTCGATAAAGTCGTCCATCGCTTCTTCGGAGTGCATATGCTTTCCGGAGATCCGGTGGGAAGCCAGAATGGCGGTTTTCAGATCCAAAGCACCGGCATACAGGGATTTCCCACAGATTGCGCCGTACAGGTTCAGTTCGTGGAGGTCGATGATGTCCTTGAGGTTGCTCACGCCGCCGCTGGCAATAATATTACAGGAAACAGCATTGTTGATCTTATCCAGCATCACCAGATTGGGGCCGTTTAAGGTCCCATCCCGGGAAATATCGGTGACGATGAGGTACCGTACCCCGATATCTTCCATGCGCTTAGCCATTTCCAGATAGTCTACGTCGGAGGTCTCCAGCCATCCCTCTGCAGCTACTTTGCCGTCCCGCGCATCAATACCCACGGCGATTTTTTTACCGTATTTCTGCACAGCTTCCTTCACAAACTCCGGGCTGCGCAACGCCGCAGAACCCAAGATGATTCGGGAAGCCCCGATTTGCAGATAATGCTCCACGGTATTCATATCGCGGATACCGCCGCCTACCTCCACGTGCATATGGGTGTTTTTGACAATATCAAAAATGGTATTGTCGTTCAGGGGCTTTGCAGCTTTGGCACCATCCAGGTCTACTACATGGAGCCAGCGGGCCCCAGCTTCTTCAAAAGCTCTTACCGTTTTCAGAGGGCTTTCCGCCACCTTTTCCGCTGTGGCATAATCCCCCTGATGGAGGCGGACACACTGTCCTTCATGAAGATCGATCGCAGGCAAAATAACCATACATTCTTCCTTTCCCGGCGGTCACAGCCGCCGCATCCGTTTCCCAACCTGCGGGATTTCATAAACTCTTCTTTTCTTTTTAGTTAGCAATTTCTGTTTTTAGTATATCCCAAAATTCCCTTGGTGGAAAGCACCCCACCGCCGCTGGGCGCAGTGGCTTCCCGCAGGGCATGGGCCGCCGCCTTGAACAGAGCCTCAATCATGTGGTGAGAGTTCTTTCCGTACTCCACCCGCAGATGCAGCGTCATCCCAGCGTTAAAGGCCAGCGCCCGGAAAAATTCCTCAGTCATGCAGGTGTCAAAATCCCCCACCCGTTCTTCCGAGAATTCCCCTTGGAACACCAGAAACGGCCGCCCGCTGATGTCTACGGACGCAAAAGCCAAGGCCTCATCCATGGGCACAAAAAAGCTGCCAAACCGGCAGATGCCGCCCTTATCCCCCAGGGCTTTGCCAAAGGCCTGCCCCAGCACAATGCCGGTATCCTCAATGGTGTGGTGACAGTCCACATACAGATCGCCCTCTGCGTGAACCGTCATTCCGAACCCGCCATGAACCGCCAAAGCCGTTAACATATGGTCAAAAAAGCCCACACCGGTTTCAATTTCCACCGGCCCGCCGTCCAGAGAAACGCTGACGGTAATATCGGTTTCCTTTGATTTTCTGGCAACCTGCGCGGTGCGTTCCAGTTCCATCCTGTTTCCTCCTTTATTTTGTGAAAAACTCTTCCAGTACCTTCAGCACAGCCTGATTTTCTTCCGGATTTCCCGCCGTAATACGCAGATATCCCGGGAATTTTCGAATGGCAATGCCATTTTCCAGCATATATTGGAAGATTTCTGCATATTCCTCGGTACGGATAAACACAAAATTGGTGTCGCTCTCAAACACTTCCATTTGACCCGGGAACTTTTGGGCCAGCGCCTTTATATCTTTGAGAAGCTGGGTTTTAGAAGCGAGAATCTCTTGCAGCGCGGCTTTGGATTCCTCCTTGCGGCGAAGGAGGGCCGCCCCTGCCGCCTGAGTGAAGGAATTGAGGTTATAAGGGGATTTGACGGCCTTCAGCGCGTTGGTTAAAGGTAGGGAACCCACGGCAAAGCCCAGGCGCAAAGCGGCGCCGCCAAAGGCCTTGGAGCAGGTACGAAGAATCAACAGATTATCATACTTGTCAAACTCCGGCAGCAAACTCTGATCCCAAAAGTCCATATAGGCTTCGTCCAGCACCACCAGCGCGTCAACAGAAGTAATGAGCCGCCGCACTTCTTCCCGGCCAAGGCCCAGAGAGGTGGGATTACAGGGATTGGAGAAGATCAGCAGCTTGATATTCTGTTCCCGGCACACCTTGATGACCTCGTCCACATCAATGCGCAGCGTTTCCGGCTTTTGCAGCGTGACCGGCACGCCTTCCGCAATCACGCCGTAAAAGCGGTACATGGAAAAATCCGGCTCCAATGTGAGGAAAGCGTCGCCCTTCTCCAAAAAGGAATTGCAGATAATGGAGATCAGCTCATCGGAGCCGTTTCCAGCGGTGACGTTCTCCACCGGCACCTGATAGTAATCTGCGAAAGCTTCACAGACCTCGGTGGAGAGGGGGTCTGGATAGCGGTTCAGCACCAGCTCCGACGCGATATGGGCAAACTCCTGCCGAAGATCCTCCGGCAGGCCAAAAAAGGATTCGTTGGCATCCAGCCGGATGGCATATTCCCCGGAAATGGGGTCATATGGCTTTAGATTGCGGATTTTCTCGTTGAGCTGGTACATGGTCTTCCCTCATTTCTACATAAATTACAAATTGTGCACTGTTTCACAGCTTTTGAAAGTAGGCGCGGTTTAGTGATGTGTATTTTGGGGTTCAGCGCTCTATTTGCTCGCGCTGCCTTTGGCAGCTCTTGCTACTTTGTGTAAAACATTGGCTTTTTATGAGCTCGCTTATGCTTCGCAGTGTTGGGGCTCCGCGCCCCAATTCCCCGCCAGAGGGACTAAGTCCCTCTGGACACCGTATATTCGCTCCGCGCCATTTTTTGCTTTCGTCTAAAAGTCTTTTTTCCGCACCTGAATGGAGTTGGCGTGAGCAGTCAGGCCCTCGGTTTCGGCCAGACAGATAATGTCCTCTGCCGCTTCTTGCAGCGCCGGTTTGGTGTAGTAAATAAAGCTGGACTTCTTAATAAAGCTTTCCACCGAAAAAAAAAAAAAAAACCGTG
>CALWIS010000057.1 GCA_944380795.1 uncultured Clostridia bacterium
CTTGAATATCCGCAGGAAGGATTTTTTTTTTATTTTATTCACCCAGCGCATTATCCAGCACCGACACTTTCCCAGCCAACCCAATATAATAGACCGCGGATACGTTCGCCTTTTTCTCTGATAGCCAGGCCGCCGACCAATCACTGAATTTATCGTTTCTGGCCGACAAATCGATTCCCTTTTTCAACTGGAGCCGCAGTTCCAGGGCCTTTTCATCCGCCTCCTTCGGACTCGACCCATACACGGTTTTGTACTGGCGGCGGCCATCTTCCCCAAGGCCAAGATATACCTGGCGGGAATATCGGCCATCCGCGCGCTTCTTTAGTTTTGGCATATTGGCGCACTCCTCCCTTGACCGGAGGCGGATACCGTGCTACAATAGCCTTGCGTAAGCACTGTGACGGTCGCCTTCGGTTGACTGTCCCCTCCCCGTTCCTGTTGGCGCAGGAGCGGGGAGGTATTATTTTGTTTTCACACGCCCGTGATTTCTTTTCACACCAGCCGTCCAGAGGTTCCAGCTCTGGGCGGCTTTTTCTTTTTTATCCGACAATTTTACTTCCAGTGCGGCCAGCCGAGCGCTTAACTCCAGTATTGCGCTATCTCCCTAATCAATAACGGGGAGGCTGCTCCAGTCTGTTTCAGAACTGGCCTTCCATTTTGCACAGACATCGCAAATGCTATCGTAACCCATTAAAGCGGCGGCTTCGCGGGATGCGAAATAGTAGATATTATGGGTTGAAATCTGTCTGGCGTATCGGCATCGTTTTACATGACACATGTTGCTATTAATACTTGCGCAGAAGTCGAAATCGTAAGAAGTCCTTAGACTCCAGTTTTCTGCATTTGCTCTTTTAGAGGCTTCATCTCCAAATTTATCAATAACAGTCACTTTTACTCGAATTCCATTTAGGTATAGGTAGCATTGGTTCGATTCTTTGTTCATTTTACGATTTACTTCGTAGGTCTTTCCATTAGGCATGTGTATAGCTTCAATGGTATAGTCTCCGCTATAGTAATAGCTGTTAGGCTGTATGACATCCGCCAAGCAATCAAAAGTGTTATTAGCATAATAATTGCTATAATCTTGTGGAACAGAAACGATAACTAACTGTTCCTTTTCTCGCGTCGCGTATCTATATAGGGATACGCCAAGAAATATTGCCCCGCAAAGTATACCTAAACCAAGGATTATATGCAGGAGCTTTGGCGTTTTAATTTTGCGCGCAACTTGGGATTTGGTTCGTTTATTTACAGCCGGTTTTGTTGTTTTGGTTTGAGGAATGTCTCCCTGCTTATATCTCGAACGTAAGTCATACTCCAAATCGTACATCTTTTTGGAGTCCTCGTTACTGAGTGTCGTGTATGCGTTGTAAATCCTTTTGATTTTGCTTTCGGCAAAAGTCTTATCACCCGTATATGTATCCGGATGATACTTTTTGCACATCGCTCTGTAAGCCGCTTTTATCATTTCATCAGATGCATTCCGGCTTATTTCTAATTCTTCATAATAATCAATCCAGGGCGACATACCGATCCCCTCCACACCCAGAATTGACAAATCATGACAATTCTGTATAATATGATGCGTGGGGAGAATTCATTAACCCGTGACTTCTTTTCACATCCGCCGTCCAGAGGTTGCAGCTCTGGGCGGCTTTTTTATTCATCCAACCGTTCGATCGTCGATGTCCTTTACTTTCAAATCAATACTGTCTACCCAATCATATAAAACATCTACTTTCCGCTTTATATCGCGGAGGTCTTCTTTTATAATTTTAACCGCATCTCTGGTGGCGCTTGTATCCTGCTGCACCTTCATACTTGTCCACTTGTCCTCTTTTTGTTCCGCACGCAACAGGCCAATGTCATCCTGCATCTGTTCCACTCGTTCCAGCGTCTTTCGCTGTTCACTCCGGATAGACTCCAGCATCTCCAGTAATTCCTTGTCCATCTTCCTGCCCCTTTCTAGTCTATCAGCCCTTCGCACTGGTAAATGTACACCGCCCGGCGTAGGAAATCCTCGGTTACGTTCAACCGTTCGGCCAGCTCCCACGGCTCGGTATACCCTTCCTTGACGGCCTCCTGTAGTTCGTCTGGTTTCAAAAATTCATGAGCCGCCCGTTTGTCCGCCTTATATTCATGCTTTTCAATCAAATCCAGCGAACTACATACGGAATGGGTCGCACCCGTGGCGCAATGGCCGTATTCATGAGCCAGGGCGCTAAATTCTTCTGCGGCTGTCTGGTATTGGTTTATGTCAATAAATATGGCGTATCGCTTATTTAAATAGATAGTCGATGCATCCGCTATCTCAACCGGATAATCAAATACTGCTATGCCGTCTTTCTCCAGTTGAGAATAGAGACCAAGCAGCTTATGCATTGTCTATTTCTTCTCCTTATCCTGCTGCATTTTAAAGAACCTTGCCATTTCCAGCAGTTTTTGTTTGTTTTCTTCCGTGAGTTCTTTTGTTTCCCCATGCAGTGCATAAGTGAAGTCGTCAAAGGTAACGTCCGCTTCGGCGGGCGTTTTTTGTTTTGGCTCGTTATCAAGCAAATAATCGGTAGATACACCAAATAAATCAGATAAACTTTTTAAAGCGTTGCTTGAAGGAGTCTTTTTTCCGGATAACCATGTTCTTACAGCACCTTCTGACACACCACAAGCCTGTCCAATGTAGGCGTTTGTATACCCGTTTTTGTTTTTCAGTTCCGATAGAATCTGTGGAAACCCCATGAAAACCACCCCGGTTATTCTACAAAAATAATCGTACTATAGTACTTTACAATCGTACCAAAGTGCGATATACTATAACTACAGTATTTCACAAGCGCGCACGCCGGTGGTGCTTTCACCGGCGGACGGCCCCAAATTTGTTCACCCGGCATGCATTGCAGGTTCTACTAATCCGGCCCGGCATGGTGAGCCGTTACGGATTCAGCAGCCCCGGCAGGCAAAAGCACTACCTGCTGCTTTATGCACTGCTTCACTTTGGCGGTTTTGGTTCCGCCGACTAGGCCCACGCATCAGCCGCTGACAGCAGCGCCGGGAACAGGCAAAGTCAAAAGTTTGTCCAATAAGACCAACCCCTTTCTTTGCCCAAGGTGGGCACCTTTAATGTAACATTTTTGGGGCCGCTTGTCAAATACTGTAGTAATCAAAAAGGGGGGTGAAAAGATGATTTCTGAAAACCTTAAGAGAATCCGCGAGGAAAAGGGGTTGTCCCAGATGCAGCTTGCCAAGCTGGCCGGTGTGTCCCAGGGGCTTATCGGCCAGGTGGAACGGGGGAGCAAGACCCTCACCCTGCCGACGGCAAAGGTGGTTTCCGACGTGCTTGGCTGTACGCTGTACGATTTGCTGGGCGAGGACACCGAGAAGACCGCCTGACCACCGGCTGGAAAACTATTATCGCACAAGATAAGTCCTATAAAACGGACTTGTCTAAATCAAATCATATGCAATTATAAGGATTGCTAAAAGAGGTGATAAAGCGATCGCCGACATACCCGCTATTTTTATGTAGGACTTTATTATATTATCTTTAGTATTTCTGAACACTAGGCCGATTATAGCCAACGGAAGCAAAACCAGACATACATACAAAACGGATATCGATACCATGAATGCCATGATAAAAACAAAAATGCAAGCGATAATTTTCAAAGTTCACCACTCCATTTCAATGCAACAATACCATGAAATGGGTGTGAAAACAACACACAAACTGATTTTCCGGCAAAAAAATAGCCGAAGCGCTTGGCTTCGACTGGACGAGATTTTATGAGGACACCGGCAAAGACACCGAGCAGAAGGGAGCGTGAGGAAATGGAAATTAACATTGAGCTGCAAGGCCTTGAAGAAGTAAAGGCGCTGCTGGAAGAAAACAGGCGTCTGACGGATGAGCTTATGGACAATATCAGCAAATTACATCATACTTGCATGTCTATCAATGGTGGCAAAAAAGAAAAACAGCCGCAGGCTGCCAACTACGTCTGAATGTTCCTTACGCGCTAAAGGAAAATGTTATTTTGGCGTCATCTGGAATGCGGTGAATAGTGAAAGGCTCCGGATTTGCAAAAAATTCGGATGCATTGCCGGAAATGTGCTTTCTTTTATCGCAACCCGGGCAATGTAGCCATCTCTGGTTGATATGTTCATCGCTTAACACAAACATAACGCCGCATTCGCATTTGAAAACAAACATCCGCATCACCCCCTTTCCTATTCCGATTCTACCACGGATACAAAGGGGAAAACAAGCCAGCTGGTGCTGTCCTATAAAACGAACTTGTGAAGATGCTCACATGAAGGAGGTGAAAACATGAACAACGAAAATATACGCGAATTTCGCACCGTGCGGGGCGAGGATGAAGTCAACGCCCTGCTAGCCACCCGTAAATGGCGGGTAGACATCCACTATTACGATGAGGAAACTCTGATTGCCAAGATGGTAAAAGTGCGTGAGTAAAAGCGCAACACTATAGGCAAAGGAGGTGTGAACATGTCAATCTACATAGACCAAAAGGGAAACAAGATCAGGGTTAGGCATTTTCTAGCCGACGGTCGAGAAGTTGAAGACATCGAAGGCCATTTTGTCCCTTACAATGAGCAGAACGCTGGGATATACCATGTCCTTAGAGGGATAGCAAGGCGGATTATGAGTGAGGCAGAGGAAGGAGGGGGTACATAATGCGAGCGATACGCGGCGTGCTGGCCTGCACGGGCATCACCATGCTATACCTGTCGTCCTGTGCAAGCGAGTGGGAGCCGCTGCCCATCTTGCTGTTGGGGCTTTCTGGGCTGGCGCTGTTCTGCGCCGCTAGAGCGCTGCCAGACAGGGCAAGGGCAAAAAAGAAAGCCGCCGGACGTGTTGCAGCACGAACCGACGGCAAAGGCTGAGGAAAAATAAGAACATCCTCAGTATACGAAGAAACGGAGGAAAAGTCAAGATGGAGAATCATATTATCCCATTCACGGACGTAGACGAAGAAAGCGTACGTGAAACTATATATGGCACGTTTCATTTTTATCGTTCTGGATGTATTTGGGGAATATATCACTCTGATTTAAAATTCGCCATAAGCGGGGTAGATTCTACAACAAGAAAGCATGTAGGTTCTACTTTAGGAATGTATGATGGAGTATTTAAAATTAAAACAACCGGAGGCACACAGGGTTATAGACTATGTATTCCCGCCTCTCTTGTCCCGCGATACATATATGAGTTTTCGCGTATTGATCAAATTCAACAGACAGAAATTCAGTTATTCGTTCTTAAAGAACTCGAAAGATTAAAAAGAAAGGATGCAGTCCAGGCGTTTCAAGCGTGTGTACATGCACTTAGACTCTTGGGAATGACTGATAGTGATATATCAGATCTTATCACAAAAAGCAGCAAGGAGGAAAAGTCAAGATGAAACGCAAGCGATCGGAAATTTTAAACAAGCTGGCCGATTGCATCCTGGAGCTGGACGAAGTCCGGGAGCAACTTCGTCTGGCAAATAAAAACGCGGTGTACTGGTATGAGCGTTACACAGAATTGGAGGGGAAGGAACATGTGCAGGGAGTGCCGATCGAACCCGCATCTGCCGGGGTGCCCGGAA
>CALWIS010000058.1 GCA_944380795.1 uncultured Clostridia bacterium
TTGTGTATAATAGAAGGTGCCGTGGAATATGTCTAAAGCGGCAAAGGAGTGAGAAGATTGAAAGAGAAGGAACAAACCCGTCTGCGGGATACCTTCCGCAGCAAGACAGGGTTTATTATTGCGTGTATTGGTTCCGCTGTGGGAATGGGCAATATCTGGCTGTTTCCCTACCGTACCGGCCAATTTGGCGGTGCCGCCTTTTTGATTCCCTATTTTTTGTTTGTGGTGATTTTGGGCTTTTCCGGGGTAGCCGGAGAGATGGCCTTTGGCCGTTCCCAGGGCACAGGGCCTTTGGGTGCCTTTTCCAACGCCATGAAAATGCGGGGACTGCGGGGCGGTAAGGTCATCGGTATTATCCCCGTTGTGGGTTCTCTGGGCATTGCCATCGGCTATTCGGTGGTAGTGGGCTGGTTTCTTAAATATTTGTATGATTCTATTACCGGCAGTCTGTTTACCGCAGAGGATACGGCGGCCTGGTTTGGCACCATTGCCGGGGATTTTGGCAGCGTGGGCTGGCATATGCTGGGATTGGCCCTGACGTTTATTGTGATGCTGTTTGGTATTTCCCGGGGAATTGAAAAGATGAACAAGGTGATGATGCCTTTGTTCTTCGTGTTTTTTGTGGCGCTGATGATCCGGGTGTTTACTTTGGACAATGTGGGGGCCGGGTATGAATACCTGTTTGTGCCCAACTGGGGGTATCTGCTGGATGTGCGCACCTGGGTATATGCGTTGGGGCAGGCATTTTTCTCCTTGTCGCTGGCAGGCTCCGGCACCATTGTTTACGGCAGCTACCTGAAAAAGGATACGGATATTATCAGCTGTGCCCGGAATGTGGCGTTTTTCGATACCTGCGCGGCGCTGCTGGCGGGAATGGTGATTATTCCGGCAGTATTTGCCTTTGGCCAGGACGTAGGCTCCGGCCCGCCGCTGATGTTTATCACTTTGCCGGAGGTATTCCAGCAGATGCCCTTTGGGCAGATTTTTGCCATTGTGTTCTTTGTGGCGGTGATTTTTGCCGCGATTACCTCTTTAATGAACCTGTTTGAGACTCCCATTGAGGCCATCCAGTCCCAGTTCGGCCTCTCGAGAAAATGGGCAGTAGCCATTGTGGCGGTGATCGCCGTGGTGGTGGGCCTGTTTATCGAGAACGGCGATATGGTGAGCAAGTGGATGGATGTGGTATCCATTTATATTATCCCGCTGGGGGCCATTCTGGCAGCGATTATGTTTTTCTGGGTATGCCCCAAGGGGTACGCCCGGGAGCAGGTGCAGCTGGGAAGAGAAAAGCCGGTGGGCCGGTGGTTTGAGCCGGTGACCAAGTATCTGTTTGTGGGGTTGACCCTGGCAGTATACGTGCTGGGCATTTTCTTTGGCGGGATTGGCTGACGCTTTTTATGTGCTGCTGCACATTGTACTATCACCTTTAATACCATAGCAGAAAGGAAAATGTAATGATGAGCATTCGTATTGGTATCGTAGGATACGGCAACCTGGGCCGTGGCGTGGAGTGCGCCATTAAGCATAACCCCGACATGGAGCTGAAAGCGGTATTTACCCGCCGTGACCCGGCTACCGTCTCCATTCTCACCCCTAATGTCCCGGTGTATTCCATGGACAAGGCTCCGGAACTGAAAGACGAAATCGATGTGATGATTCTCTGCGGCGGCAGCGCCACCGACCTGCCTGTGCAGACTCCTGCCATGGCCGCCCACTTTAACGTGGTGGACAGCTTTGACACCCACGCCAAGATTCCCGAGCACTTTGAGGCTGTGGATAAGGCCGCCAAGGCTGCCGGTAAAGTGGCGGTTATCTCCGCCGGCTGGGACCCGGGCATGTTCTCCCTGAACCGCCTGTATGCCAACGCTATCCTCACCAATGGCAAGGACTACACTTTCTGGGGCAAGGGCGTGAGCCAGGGCCATTCCGATGCCATCCGCCGCATTGAAGGTGTGCAGGATGCCCGCCAGTATACTATCCCCGTAGAGAGCGCTGTGGAGGCTGTGCGTGCTGGCAAAGAGCCGGAGCTCACCACCCGGGAGAAGCACACCCGTCTGTGTTATGTGGTGGCCAAGGAAGGCGCAGATAAGGCTCGTATTGAGAACGAGATCAAGACCATGCCCAACTACTTCAGCGACTACGATACTACCGTGCACTTTATCTCCCAGGAAGAGCTGGACCGCGACCATAAGGGCCTGCCTCATGGTGGCTGTGTCATCCGCAGCGGTAAGACTGGCTGGGAGGATGAGCACCATCATGTAATCGAGTATCGCCTGACGCTGGATTCCAACCCCGAGTTTACCTCCTCCGTAATCGTGGCCTGTGCCCGCGCCGCTGTGCGGATGCAGAAGGAAGGCCAGACTGGCTGCCGCACCATGCTGGATATCCCGCCGGCTTACCTGAGCGCCAAGAGCGGCGAAGAACTGCGCCGGACATTGTTGTAAGAAATAAAAAAACAGTACGCGTGGTAACGGCATCAAAATTTACACCTGCTACCCCGCGGCGGGGGCGCCCCCGCAGGCGATACGCGGGGTAGCTGCATCAAAATTTGTACCTGCTACCCCGCGAATATAAAAGTTTTACTCGATTTTTTTCAAAAAATCGCAGATTCCAAAGGCAGAGCCTTTGGCCGCTCTCCGCAGAGAGCGGACCCCTCCAACCTGAAAGGCGCATTTTTGAAAAGTGAATTTGAAATCTCCTGGCAGGAGATTTCAAAGAGAAAAACTTTTTGAAAGAAAAAAAGTTTTTCTTGTTCGTTCCTGATGCCGCTTTCCTTTGAACCAATAAAAACATGGGGCGTCCTCCTTAGTGGAGGGCGCCCCTGTTATTTTTAATCATCTGTAATACGGAAAAGCTCATTGGGGGTGCATTCCAGAATCTGGCATAGCGCCTCAATGTTTTCGTAGCGGATGGACTTCGTCTCGTTGCGAATCATTTTGGTAAAATTTTGGTAGCTCATGCCCATCTGCTTATACAGCCAGTATTTTGTTTTCCCTTTTTTCTCTAACAACTCCAAAACATTTAACTTTATCATAAGATACTTCCCCATTCCTTATGTGTTGATGAGATAATATCTTAGTTTTCCTCTTTATATATAGATTATTTGATTATAGAATGATTTCATAAAGTAATGAATTCATTCTATAATGATTTCATTCGGTAGGGGGAGGAATAAGATGATTATAGATGTTACTGGAATTGAGTTGATTCCTGGAAACGGCGGAAGGGATTGTCCCGGCAACGGGGAGCGTTTGGATGCACGAGGCATTCCCATTGAATGCTGCTGTGACGAGTGCGACTATTATTTGTGCTGTCTGGAAAGCCACACAGAGGAGGATTGTAACCAGTGCTTTGACCGGAGTTGCCCCCGAAAAAAATAAGCCCCCTCGTTTGAGGGGGCTATACAAGATTTACTCACTGTATACCAAAGTGTTGATGGAATCCGGCGGCAGGGTGACAGTTTTCCCGCCAAAGGAAAAGGTCAATTCCTTGGAGAAGGGGTTCTGTACCACCAGCACCAGGGAGCCGTCCGGGTTTTGGAAGGCAATGGCGTTGGAGGACAGATGCCCGCCCAGTACCAGCCGCTTTGCTCCCGGCACTACAAACCGGGCAAAATGCTTCATTACATAGTATTCGTACTCAAAGGAGAAGGAGCCGTCCTGTGAAACGGTAATCATGCTGTTTTGCTTCCAGCCCCAGGTGCTCTCGCCCTCTTTGGGCAGCACCATGTTCCAATACACATAAGCGGAAACACCGTTGGAGATGTAATGCTGGAACAGTTCAAAAATGTAGCGGGCATATTCCCAGCTGTTTTCCCCGTTGCCGCACTCGTTTTCGCTCTGGATGTACTTCTTTTCCGGGAAGGCGCGCCGGGTCTGCTGGATGGCGTATTTGCCCGCCCACTGGTAGCTGACGCCCTCAATATACGGCTCGGCTTTGGGGTCGTGGAGCACCAGGTTGGCGTAATCGTTAAAGCGGGTATACAGGGTGCGGTGGTCGGTTTCGGGGCCGTTGAGGGTGCCCAGCCAGATTTTGGTTTTCACCTGATTTTTCTCAAACAGCGGCCCTAAATACTCGCCGATAAAGGTGGCGAATTCCTGCCCGGTCCAGATGCAGGACGGGAATTTCTGGGTGGACATAGGCTCGTTCTGCACATGAATCTGGGAGATGGAAATGCCCCGTTTCTCGTATTCCTCCACAAAGCGCAGGAAATACAGGGCGTAGGCGCGCAGCACTTCCTCGCTTTGAATGAGGGTTCCAAAATTGCAGGCTTTATGGGTTTTCATCCAAGTGGGCGGGCTCCAGGGGGAGGCGAAGAATCTCATGTCGGGGTTGCGCTTCTGGGCCTCTTTGATGTAGGGGATGAGATACTGCTCGTCCCGGCGGATGGAAAAATCCTTCATTTCAAAATCCCCGTCGGTCTCGTCGTGGGAATACCAGCTTAGGGCATAGTCGGAGGCGCCAATGGGCAGGCGGCAGAAATCAAACCGCACGCCGTCGGCGGATTTTGAAAAGAGGGAATCGTAAATCTGGTTTTGGGAGGCGGGGTCTAGGCTCTCAATGGCCTTTTGGGAAATCTCGTTAAAGCATCCGCCAAAGCCCTCCCACACCTGGTCGGTGTCCCCGTTCCAGAATAACGTGGTGCTGCATTCCTGCTGCGACGATAAATCGGAATTCTGCCAGGCGCTGTCTTTGGTGGTGGTATAAGCTGTTAATTTCATTTTTTTCATCCTTCCTATTCTTTGGAATACCATAAAATTTTAGTTTTTCTTGGGGATCGCGTGTAAAATCCCCATAAATTCTTCAAGATGCTCGGTGTAGATCTGCCGGGGAAGCGCATGGTACTTTTTACAGAGGGAGGCGGCTATCCCCACTACTTCCCCCATCATGCCGCCGGTACGCATGACCCGCACCGTACCCAGCGCATCATGCGAAACGCTCACATCACGTCCAGCCATAAAGAGGTTTTGGATGTTTCGGGAATACATACAACGGTAGGGGATAAAGTAAGGCTTGGGAAATTCCTCATGGTAGTCCTTAGTGATAAAACCGTCGCCTTCGTGAAAAGCAGCATAGAAACGCCGATCCGGATAGTGCACATCAAAATTCCAAGTAGAAGGCACACAGGCGTCATCAAAAGCGACTCCCTTATAAACATCGCTCTTAGTCAAAATTACATCGCCAAATAAACGGCGAGACTCTCGTTTTCCACCAATAAAACCACAGAATCCAAGGGCGTAGTTTTCATAACTATGATCCACATTTTTCAGGCAGTCCCAGGCCCCGTACATAGCGCGAAAATTGGTATCACGGGCGTATTCAGCCTTGGAGATGGGGTCATGCTCACAGCCGCTTTCCCAGAACCAGCACCCCAGAGATATTTCTCCTTGTTGGCCGTATACGTCTATCACACCGTTTCGGCCTGGAAAGGGGACATTGGTCAAGTCAATGGCCCAAGGGCAGCGAGGGAAGGTCTGGGGAGCTCCCATGTCATTGATATGCCAATGATTCGTCATTCCCATGTGGCCGTTGGTGGTTACCTCAAAATCAGCCCCTGCTTCAAATCCCAAGGTGCCATCTCCGGTAGCATCCAAATACAAGGGAGCAGTAATGTGAATATATCGAAAATTCCGTACATCCAGCACCGTCACGCCACGGATGAGGTTGTTTTCTGTTTCCGCTTCGGTAAGAATATGTTCCAACAGTAAGGTAATGTTGGGCTCTTTACGCAGCAAAGCTTCTTTCTTTTCGTCCTCATATAGTTCTCCAACATTGGCACATCCATAATGGGCGCAGTTCTCTTGTTCCAGCTCTCCAACGATATTCCCGATGCCGGGGAAAGGTTCAAAATTAGTTTCACCTCCCAGCCACACACGACCTTCAGAGCTGTTGTTTCCACCTACCATGGGCCGGTCTTGAACCAGCGCTACCTTTAAGCCTCGGCGCGCTGCGGAAAGAGAAGCACAGATACCGGCAAATCCACCGCCTGCTACTACCATGTCAAAAGAAAGTTCTTGAGAAGGCAGTGAATTTCCCGTAAGCTCTTTTACAAACCGAATG
Organism: uncultured Clostridia bacterium; assembly: GCA_944380795.1. GTDB lineage: Bacteria > Bacillota > Clostridia > Oscillospirales > Acutalibacteraceae > Heritagella_A. The sequence goes on from CALWIS010000058.1 coordinate 6,061, forward strand.
AGCTCCGAAAGTTTTACCGGCGGCTGAAAGGTCTGTTCCCGGCAGAACAGCAGCAGCCCACACCGGCCTTCAAATCCGGTAAGGTCATGGAGACGAAGTTCTGTTTTTCCAGGATGTACCTCTACGCTGCCGCCATCTTGCCACCCCCAGGTATCCCCTTGGGTTCCAAAAACGGTGGATAGCATTTCTTTTCCCACCTGCACTTGGAAAGTACCAGGAGCATATTCTGGTTTCCAGGGGGCGTTCCAATTATAGGTGTAGGCTTTGATATACCAGGTTCCTCCCTGTGGGAACTCCACCTCTGTTACTGCGTCTGCTACTGGGGTTCCCAAACCATGTGCCAGCAGATATGGCACCCCCATAGAGGGCACAAACTGTGTATCTAATGCCCAACCACCGCAATCTGCAAATGTACAGGCAGGCACCAACAACATGGAGCCTTTTGGATCTAACATGACGATACTCCCCTTCTACCTGGTCCTACATGTTTTAGGATCTTTTTTCGCTTTCAGTATAAACTTTTTTTGGTTCTGCGGCAACAGATTTTTATAAAACCTTTTCTCTTTACACCATTTATTTCTACAAGTTAGAGAAGAGCCCCTTTGATTTTGTAATGCTGCCCAAGTATGTTCGTAATATAATGCGTAAAGTGTCCAACTGCTATTTACAGCTTCCTTTCTTAGCTCTATAATAATATGTTGGCAAAGACAAACGATTTTGAGAGTTGATTTTACAGGAAGAACAGGGATATCTTTTCCTTGAGTAAAATCCAATCTGTGCAAGGAGGCGCCGCTATGGCGATGAAGTTAAATAAGGAGTTACCCCTGCCCGCCCGGCTCAAGGAGGAAATTCCTCTTTCCCGCGAACTGGCGGAATTAAAGGCTCAGCGTGACAAAGAAATCCGGGCCGTGTTTACCGGCGAATCGGACCGGTTTGTGGTGATTGTGGGGCCTTGCTCCGCCGATAATGAGGACGCGGTGTGCGAATATGTTTCCCGGCTGGCAAAGGTCAATGAGAAGGTAGCGGACAAGCTGCTGCTGATTCCCCGCATTTACACCAACAAGCCCCGCACCACCGGAGAAGGCTATAAAGGAATGCTCCACCAGCCGGAGCCGGACAAGGCCCCGGATCTGTTGGGAGGCATTATCGCCATCCGTAAAATGCACCTGCGGGCCATGGCGGAAACCGGCCTGACCGCTGCCGACGAAATGCTGTATCCCGAAAACCGCAGCTATCTGGACGACCTGCTCTCCTATGAGGCAATAGGCGCCCGTTCTGTGGAGAACCAGCAGCACCGTCTGACGGCCAGCGGAATGGATATTCCCGTAGGCATGAAGAACCCCACCAGCGGCGATTTTTCGGTGATGCTCAATTCCGTTACCGCCGCCCAGTGGCCCCACACCTTTATCTATCGGGGTTGTGATGTGACCACTACCGGCAACGATTTGGCTCATGTGATTCTGCGGGGCGGCGTGGATAAGTATGGGACCTGTGTGCCCAACTACCATTATGAGGATTTGGTGCGGCTGCTGGAACAGTATGAAAAGCGGGAGCTGAAAAACCCCGCCGTTATTATCGACGCCAACCACTCCAATTCCAACAAACAGTATAAAGAGCAGCTTCGCATTGTCAGCGAGGTGCTCCATAGCCGTCGGTATCATTCCGGGCTGAAAAAGCTGGTCAAGGGCGTGATGATCGAAAGCTATTTGGAGGAAGGCAACCAGCCTATTACCGAACATCGCGTCTTTGGAAAATCTATCACCGACCCCTGCTTGGGATGGGTAGACACAGAAAAATTGCTGTATCAAATCGCTGAATCTGTTTAAATTTATTTTATGAGACTAGGAGATGAAACCCTTTGAACCGTATGCTTCGCGGAATGATTTTCACCATCGTTTCCGCCCTGCTTTTTGGTGTGACCCCTATTTTGGTCAGTATTACCTTTGATATGGGGAGCAATGCCAATACCCTTACTTTTTACCGGAACCTGATGGTAGTGCCGGTGCTGTTGTGCGTGATGCTGGCCAAAAAAATCCCCTTCCGTATTACTCTGCGGGAGTTGGGACTCCTGCTGCTCATGGGGGTAGGTTTTTTAGTGAGCACCACCTATATGCTCTGTGAATCTTACAACTATATAGGAGTGGGAACGGCCACCACCCTGCACTTTATGTATCCAGCAGTTACTGCCCTGATTTGCCGGGTGATCTTTAAGGAACGGCTGGGCCGGTGGAAGCTGTTGGCCCTGCTGGCGGCAGGCGCGGGCGTATTTTTCTTTTTGGACCGGGACGGCGCCGCCGGGCTGCCGGGCATCCTGCTGGCGCTGATTTCGGCGGTGACCTACGGCTGCTACCTAACGGGTATGGACAAAACCCCTCTGCGCGCCATGCCCCCCACCAAAGTGGCCTGCTATATGGGATTTTTCAACGCCATGGCTATGCTGCTGGTGGATATTCCGGTGAGAAAAATCAATTTTTTCCTGCCTCCTTTAGCTATGGGATATACCTTTATTGTGGCAATGTGCACCTCTTTTTTGGCAGTGGCATTGCTGCAAAAGGGAATCCATGATTTGGGGGCCAGCACCGCCGCTGTGTTTTGTATGTTTGAGCCGGTTTCCAGTGTCATTTCGGGATGTTTGATTTTAAATGAGACCATGACTTGGGAAAAATTGGTGGGCTGTGTAATTATCTTAGGCGGCGTAACGATGATGGTGTTTGCCGATCTGCGAAATCAGCGGCGAACGGATGCTATAGGTAAACCAGAAACATTTGAGTAAAATGTTGAAAACTTAGTGGAAATAGGTGAAAACCCGGGGAAAACTTTGATATTTATGAAAAAAAGTAACTTGTACGCACCATTTCCTTACCAAAAACCTTACGAGAATTTTACATAGAACCCGGCAGACCTCACAAACTCGACAAAATCCCCCTTTTTCCTGTAGCGTCTGACAAAAATGTATGCTATGATAATGAAGAAATAACCCGTTTCGGTATGGAAGAATACCGGGAAAAATCATATCAGGTAAGGAGAAAGATATGGACAGACAAGCGGATGCACAGCTGTTTTTCAGTGAGGGCGACTGCGTAGCGCCCCTGGGATTGATTCCTCTGGATGGCGCCCAGGAACTGGGCGACAAGATCAACGAACATCTGGTGCGCTGGGCCAAGGAAACAGGCCGCAACCAGGACAACTTTATTGTGGAGAGCGAATGCCCCCGCTTTTCCTCCGGTGATGGAAAGGGCCTGATTAAGTCCACCATCCGGGGCGATGACCTGTATTTTATCGTAGATGTGGGCAACTATTCCTGCACCTACAATATGTTTGGCAAACAGAACTGCATGTCTCCTGATGACCATTTTCAGGATTTAAAGCGTCTGATCCAAGCTGCCAGCGGCAAAGCCCATCGCATCAATGTGATCATGCCCATTCTGTATGGTGGACGTCAGCATCGCCGCAGCTATCGGGAATCTTTGGACTGCGCTGTAATGCTTCAGGAACTGGAAGCTATGGGCGTTTCCAATGTGGTGACTTTTGACGCACACGACCCCCGGGTGCAGAATGCCGTACCGCTCATGGGCTTTGATAATGTAATGCCCACTTATCAGGTGCTGAAAGCCCTGTTCCGGAATGTGCCGGATATTTCCCTCACCCGTGACCATTTCATGATCGTCAGCCCCGATGAAGGCGCTATGAACCGGAATATGTACTATGCTTCTGTTCTGGGCGTGGATCTGGGTATGTTCTATAAGCGCCGTGACTATTCCCGTATTGTTAACGGACGCAACCCCATCGTAGCACATGAATATCTGGGTTCCTCTGTAGAGGGCAAAGATGTGTTTATCGCTGATGACATCATCTCCTCTGGTGAATCTATGCTGGACATTGCCTATGCTTTGAAAAAGCAGAACGCTGGCCGCATTTTTGCCTATGCTACCTATGCCATCTTTACCAATGGATTGGACGCCTTTGACAAGGCTTATAAAGAGGGCATGATCTCTGGTGTGCTGGGCAGCAACCTCACTTATCGTTCTCCTGAGCTGCGGGAACGCGAGTGGTTCTTTGAGGTGGATGTTTCTAAGTATATCGCCTACTTTATTGCAGCTTTGAACCACGATATTTCTGTCAGCACTATTATTGATCCTCATCAGAAGATCGAGCAGCTGTTGAAAAAGCGCGGTCAGCGGTAATTGGAAATTGGTTGTCTAACCAGTAAAATAGCTTTCAATAAAAGGCCGGTGGTTACCACCGGCCTTTTTTGTTGGCAAAAGGGCTATGTAACTGCAAAATTTAAACAAAAGTCACGGCTACACCTCATCCAGGCGCTGGCGGGACACCAGTTCTGCAAAAAAGCCGCCCCGCTGTATCAGCTCCTCATAGGTGCCATCCTCCACGATCTTGCCTTGGTTCAGCACGATGATCCGGTCGCACTGCTGAATGGTGGACAAACGGTGGGCGATGATGATACGGGTGCATTTCAGACTGTCTAGAGATTCAGACACCTTTTTCTGCGTGATGTTATCCAGGGCAGAAGTGGCCTCGTCAAACATCAAAATGCGGGGCTTGGGGGCAATGGCCCGGGCAATCATTAGCCGCTGCCGCTGTCCGCCGGAAATCCCCCCGCCGCCCTCAGAAATCATGGTGTGCATCCCCATGGGCATCCGGTGGATATCCTCGGCAATGCCAGCCAGTTCCGCTGCCTCCCAAGCATCATCTAGGGTGAGCCAGGGGGCGGAGATAATGATATTGGAAAAAATATCCCCCTGAAACAGCTTGCCGTCCTGCATCACCACGCCGATTTTGCGGCGCAGGGATTTCAGGTCGATAGTGTTCAGGTCTTTACCATCATAATACACAGCGCCCTTTTGCGGGGTCTCAAAGCCCAGCATCAGGCGCATAAGGGTGGATTTTCCACAGCCCGTGGCCCCTACAATGGCCACATACTGGCCTGGGCGAATTTTTAGAGAAAGGTTATCCAGCACATTGGGCATGGTTTCGTTGTAGCGGAAGGAAACATTATTTAGCTCAATTCCACCGGAAATACGGGTGAGTACCTGCTTTCCCTGGGAAATTTCGGGTACTGCCTGGAGAATGGGCTTTACCATCTCCAACACCGGCTTGAACTGGGCAATGGTAAGGGCAATGGATGACAAAGACAAAAAAGCTCCGGAAACCATGCCGTAGGCGGTGTTGAAGGCGTAATAATCGGCCACGCTAACACCGCTCTGCACGGCGGTATAATAGATGGCAATGGTGCCCGCCAGGGAGATGGCCAAATTGATGACGGAGTTGATTTTTAAAAACATAGGGGGATTGTAGGTGAGGGCCGCGCTTTTGGCATATAGGTTTCCCCAATGGGCAAAGGCCCGTTTTTCTGCCCCCGACAGCTTGATTTTTTGGATGCCAGTGGTGAGGGAATAGCTGACGCCGTTCTCCTTGGCCGCAAGCTGCATCTGTTTTTTGGTGATATGGGTTTGCAGCAGGGTAGAGGTTAGGGAGAAGCCCACCGTTGCCAGAATCACCAGCAGCGACGGTACCACCAGCGCCGGGGCGTAGGCGAAGATTTGAGAAAGGTACACCAGGGAGAACACCGAGGTAAGGCCGGTGGAGAGCAAAGCGGAAACCAGCATATTACACAGGGTGTTGATGGACCGTGTGCGCTGAAATAATTCGCCGGAGCTGTATTGCCTGAAAAAGTTCGCAGGCAGGGACAGTACCCGCATCATGGTGGCCGCCTCCACCGAGACATTTATTTTGGTGCTGATACGGGCCATAAGCAGTGCTTTTACAGATTGGAACAAAGCGGTGCTAATGGAAACGCATACCAAAAAGACGGTCATAGCCACCACTGGGCGAATACTAGTACCGGTGAGGATATTAGAAAAGATGATGTTGTTGAGCACCGGCCCCAGCATCCCCACCAAGGTGACGGCCAGGGCAGCCAAAGCCATGTGGACAAAATCGGAAGGCTGCAAGGTTTCCAGAATATACCGCATGAGGGAGGCTACGCCCATACGGCCTAGGGGGAAGGGCTTATAAAAGCAAATGGCTTCCGGTTCAAAGAGGGTTTGGGTTTTGCGGGTCACCTTGTTATACTGGCCGCGGGCCGGGTCAAAAAAGCGGTATCCCGAGAGCCGGGAGGGAATCAGGGCGACTACGCTGCCGTCGTCCTTGCGGATTCCCAGCATAGCGCCTGTGGCGTCTTTGTACCAGCCCTTTTCCAGCTGTACCGTCCTGCGCATCACGCCATAGGGCCGCATCAGGTATTCCAGGCGCTCCTGGAGGTCCTGGATATTGTCCGGCACCTCTCGG
>CALWIS010000059.1 GCA_944380795.1 uncultured Clostridia bacterium
CTGAGAGCCGTCCAAAATCACCACATTCTTGTATTCCTTCAAGCCAGGATTCTCCTGCAGCTGCTCCGCCTGAGGGTTCTGATATTCCGTATGCCAGCTTGCGGTGGCCATCGGATTTTTCAGGTACGCCTCCCACTAGTTGTCGTCAATTTTCTCTCCAATATTCGGCCCCTGATGGGCAACATACTGCCGCAGGTCGATTTTCTGATTCTCTTCCAGTACTTCTTGTAAGAGCTGCCCCTGCCAGTACCGGCTTTTTTCCCCGGTAGAATTGGTGTTGGCCTTTCCGTCCATTCCATAGATCGTCATGGCTTCCGCAGGCTGACCAAAGGCCTTTTCCATTTCCTGCCCTACCTTTTCCATATCCGCGTTATCGGGATAATATACCTCTGCCCGGTAAAACGCACCTTTGCCATCTTTGGTGGCGGAAAAGTACAGGATCAGCCCTTCGCTTGTTTGGCCAAATACCTCCTGGTTTTCCAGAATAGCTGTTGCGGCGCCGACTCCTTCCTCATACACCATCAGATTTTCTCCCAGCTTTTCTCGGTCAGTTTCTAAACTTTCCAGCGCTTGGTCTGTGGTGCTTCCCCATGGCACTCCAGGCAATTTCGGGGGAGTCTGCTCGTTCTCCGCAGAAGTACAGGCCGAAAGGAAAATAGTTGCTGACAACACTGCCGCAGCGATGACACTTTTTTCTTCATTACAATTCTCCTCCTTTTTCAACAGTAAGTCCAACAAACCCTCAGCTAATTAAATTATACTATACTTGTAAAAAATGTAAATTAAATACAGGTAACAAAACAAGCATAACCTTGTAATTTTTTTAAATTTAACCTCGTCTTTCTATCAAAAAGACCGATAAAATAAAAAAACAGAACGCTGTCATAGCATCAAACGACAGCGACTGTTTTGCTGGATATAGGAATCTGCTTTTATTTGTTTATCGGTCTTTTATCGGTTCTTCCCACAAGATAGTCAATAGAAACGCAGAAAACATCTGAAATCCTTACCAGAACCTCCAATTTAGGCTCCCGTGTCATCAGCTCATAATTTTGATATGCCTTTTCCGTAATGTCGCAGTAGATCGCCACCTCACGCTGTGTCAATCTCCGTTCCGTCCTGCATTGCTTTAAGCGCTGCGCCAAAATCTCTCTCATTCTATCACCTACAATTGTTCTTGATACGTCCAGTATAGGGAGAGACAATATAAAATATACCAACATTGTTGGTGGATAAACAACAAGGTGAAAATGATGGCAAAATTGTGCTGGTTGTATTTTAATCCATCTTATTTTTACTTATAAGCATAAAACCTATTTTAGGACATGAGAAACCCTACAGGTGTTTGAACGCAGCTAAGTTTCTTAAATTTGTCCAATTTGTGAATAAAACACCGAAAACCCCTGATAAAAAATTGTGAAAATGACATCTTGCCGAAATCAGATTCCTCCCGTTATACTGATTACAGGAGACCCGGCAAGAACGCCCAGACGGGACGCATTCTTAGCCGGGATGTTCGTTTTCCAAAGAGGAAACCGGACGGTATCGAAATAGCGCCCCAAAGGCGCAGGAAAGGAAGGATGTCTCTTATGGCAGACAAAGTCAAAAATGTGATTCATCCCAAGGGCGATTTCTTTGACCTGAAGCGGAATCACACCAATGTGCGCACCGAAGTGGTGGCCGGCCTTACCACCTTCTTCACCATGGCGTACATCATCTTTATCAATCCCTCTATTCTGGGAGATGCCGGCATGGATACCGGCGCGGTCATGCTGGCCACCTGTATCTCCGCCGCTATCGGCACCGCACTTATCGGCCTGCTCTCCAACTATCCCCTGGCACAGGCAGCCGGCATGGGCCTCAATGCCTTTTTTGCCTACACCATCTGTGGACAGTTCGGCTATAGCTGGCAGGCTGGTCTGGCAGCCGTGTTTATTTCTGGCGTGCTGTTTATCATCCTCACCGCCACCGGTGCTCGTGAGGCTATCGTAAACGCTATCCCCCTGCCCCTGAAAAAGGCTATCAGCGGCGGCATCGGCCTGTTTATCGCCATTGTTGCTCTGAAGAACACCAATCTGGTGGTAGGCAGCGAGAGCACGCTGGTCACCCTGGGCAACTTCAGCGACCCCCGTGTACTGCTGGCTGTCATCGGCTTGGTCATCACCATCGCTCTGGTGGTGTGGAACGTAAAGGGCGGCCTATTCATCAGCATTATTATCACCTCTATCATTGCCGCTATCATGCAGTATGGTATGGGCTTTGCTATGGGCCTGCCGGAGACTGTTTCCCTAGGCGAGTTTCCGTCCCTGGCCCCCACCTTCGGCAAATTTACCGAGGGCTTTGGCGAGCTGCTGAACCTAGAACAGGGCGCAGGTGTCGCTATCTTCTCCCTGATCTCTGTGCTCATCTCCCTGACCATGGTGGATATGTTCGACACCGTTGGCACCCTGTACGGCACTGCCGGCAAGGCTGGCTTCCTCACCAAGGAGGGCAAGCTGCCCAACGCTGGCCGCGCTATGCTGGCTGACGCTATCGCCACCTCCACCGGTTCTGTCCTGGGCACCTCCACCGTTACCACCTTTGTAGAATCCAGCGCAGGCATTTCTGCCGGCGGCCGTACCGGTCTCACCAGCATGACCACTGCTGCGTGCTTTGTTTTGGCCATCTTCCTTTCCCCGTTTCTAGGCTTTATCCCCACCGAGGCTACCTCCCCGGTGCTGGTCCTAGTAGGCGTGATGATGATGGGCGGCGTCAAGGATGTGGATTGGAACGATATGGAAATTGCCATTCCCGCTTTCCTCACCATTGCCATGATGCCCTTTGCCTACAGCATTTCCGAAGGCATTAGCTTTGGCTGCATCAGCTACACCCTTATTAAGATCTTCCGCGGAAAGTTCAAGGAAGTCCATCCTGTTATGTATGTGCTTTCCGTCCTGTTTATCATCCGCTATATCCTGCTGGTGGTAAAGCTGTAATCTTCCCCGCAAAAATATAGCCCCCAGGTAAGGACCTTTCCGGTCCCCCGCCTGGGGGCTTTTTCATGCTTTTTTAATCCACGGATTTTAAGGATTCCACCATGCTGATCTTCCGGAGCTTCCGCTCCATCACCAGGTTCACCAGCACCGAGAACGCCATGGTCAGCAGGAAAGACCACACATAACTCAGCGGCTTGATGACCCGACCAAACATCACCATATCCACTTCCACGGTGTCGATAACAAAGATATGGAGCACGATGCCCAACAGCAGTCCCGCCACACACCCTAACAGAGTCAGCATCAGGGTCTCCCGGTAGACATACATACTCACCTCTGGATCATAGAATCCCAGCACCTTGATGGTGGCGATCTCCCGTTGCCGCTCCGTCACATTGATATTGGTCAGATTATACAGCACGATAAAGGCCAGCATTCCGGCGCAGAAGATGAGCACCAGCACCACATAGTTCATACTTTGCAGCATATCGCCAAAGGTATCCCGGGTGTCCTCCGAAAAGGCCACCATGGTGACGCTTTCATTTTCCAGCAGCTTTTCCGAAAGTTCGTCCCGGTCGTCGCCGCTGTAAGTGCCCAACACCTGGTTCCATTTTGGAGTGCCGAAGGTCTCCTGATAAATGGCCGGGCCCATATAAATGTAGTGATACACATACTGCTCGGTAATACCCGTCACCGTCACATCCCGCCAGCGGTCGTTCACCTTTACCCGCAGGGTGTCGCCAACGCCCGCCCCGGTAATGGAGGCCAGCTTTTCGCTGAGGATTACGCTGTTATCGTCGAACTCCACCGGGTGATGGCCGGAACGGGTGCGGAAATTCACCAGCTCCCCAAAAGCGGCGCTATCCTGGGGGGCCTGCACATAGATGCTCACGCTCTCCCCGTCCAAGTCTGTCACCTCGCCGGCCTGCTGCACGGCAAATACCGGCTCCTCCAGGGAATCCTCCATCAGGCTCCGCAGCCCGTCGGGGTCGCTGCCCTCTTCCAGGGATACAGTGGTATCATAGCGGTATAGCTGCCCGTATTGAATGTCCAAAATATCCGAAATGGAATCCCGCACGCCAAAGCCCGTCACCAGCAAAGCCGTACATCCAGCAATGCCTGCCATGGTCATAAACAGGCGTTTTTTATAGAGGAACAGATTCCGAGCCGTCACCTTGTGGGTAAAGGAAAGCCGCTTCCACACCGGGCGTATCCGCTCCAACAAGATGCGCTTGCCGGCCTTGGGTGCCTTGGGCAGCATCAAAGAGGCTGGCACTTCCCGCAACGAACTCCAACAGGCCGAGAAGGTGGCGCCCATAGTGCACACCAACAGCACCCCTGTGGCGATCAGGGCATAGCCGATATGATACACCGGGTACATATCCGGGCCGGAATACACAATGCGGTAAGCGTTCCACACCACCTGGGGCAAAGTGAGGAACCCCACCAGAGGCCCCACGATGCAGCCCAGCAGCGTAGCCGCCCCGGCATAAAACAGATATTTGGAGGCAATGCGCCAGCGAGTGTAGCCCAGCGCCTTGTAGGTGCCGATAATCACCCGCTCCTCCTCCACCATACGGGTCATGGTGGTAAGGGACACCAGCGCCGCCACCAGGAAGAAAATTACCGGGAACACCGTGGAAAGGGCGTCCATCCGGTTGGCGTCATTTTTAAAGCTCACATATCCGGCATTGGCGCCCCGGTCCAGCACATACCACTCAGCCATCTCAATATCGTTGATCTCCTGCCGGGCATCGTCGATCTTTTCTTGGGCATCTTGCAGTTCTTTATCTGCCTTGGCCCTCTGCTCCTCATATTCGCTCCGGCCTTCCGCCAGCTGTTTTTCCCCGTCGGCAATTTCCTGGCGGGATTCCGCCAGCTTTGTTTTGTTCTGTTCCAGTTCTTTCCATCCGGCGTCAACTTCCGCCTGCCCATCTTCCAGCTTTTTCTGGTTAGCGTCAATCTCCGCCTGTCCGTCCTTCAGCTTTTGGGCGGCAGCATCCAGCTGGGCTTGCCCCTCTGCCAGCTGCTCGTTTCCCGAAGCCTCCTGCTGGGCCAGTTCCTTTTCCCTGGCGGCAAGGGCGGCTTCTCCCTCTTCCAAGGTCTTTTGCTGGGCTTGGAGCTCCGCTGTGCCCTGTTCCCACTGGGTCTCAATGGGTTCCAGCACTTGCCGCAAGGCATCGGCGTCCTCCGTCATGCCCTGGCTCTCCAACATCTCAATCTGGCTTTTCAGAGCGTTTATTTTTTCTTCCGCTTCATCCAGCTGAGTCTGGGCCTGAGCAAGTTGCTCTTTACCGTCCTCCAGCTCCTGCCGCTTTTCTTCCAGCTGCTTTTTGGCTTCTGCCAACTGGATTTGGGCCTGCTCTTTCTTTTCGTTAAAGGAATTCAGCTGAGCGTTATATTCCTCCTGCCCAGCCTGCAACTCCTCTTTGGCATCCTCCAAAGCGGCCCGGCCATGATCGATCTCATCTTGAGAATCCTCCAGCTTTGCCTTACCCTCTTCCAACGCCTTTTGGCCGTCTGCCAGCTGCTGCTTGCCATCTTCCAATTCTTTTTCGCTATCAGCAAGCTTCTGTTCCGCCTCGGCCAGCTCCGATTCCGCCTCGGCCTTTTTCTCATCCAGTTCCTTTTGGGAATCCTCCAGCTCTGCCAGAGCGTCGCCCTTCACCTCATTGGTGCGGGCCACAGTGCGGTCTTCGCCCAAGGTCTCCAGCCGCTCCTGGACCTCATCCACCACTTTCTCATATTCCTTGCCAAAGGAGTCCAGTTCCTGGGTATTGGCCACGGTAAGAAACATCTCCGTGTAAGCATCCATATCAAAGGCGCCCTCTGGCACATAGGCATACATATCCACTTGCCCGCTGCCCAAGGCGCTGGAGCCAATGGTAAAGGACACATAGTAGGAGGTCTTTATCAGCCCCACCACGGTAAGCTCCTTCTGGCCCAGGTCATCGCTCTCCACAGTAATGGTGGAGCCCACCGGGGATTCCTCCCCGTTTTCCGTCTGGCGCAGGCCTAGCACACACTCGCTGTCGTTTTGGGGCCATCGCCCTTCCAACAGCAGGGGCTTATTTATAGCGTCCAGGTCGTCCGGCGAAAAGTCCTCCGGCAGGCTGTGGAACCGGGTGGTCAGCTCCCGTTCATCCATAATTACGGTAGCGTCGGTCTGATAGGCCGGCGTCACGCCGGTCACCCCCTCCACCTTGGCCGCTTCCTCCGCGTCCTCCTGGGTCAGGCCTAGGGTAGAGAGGATCTGAATATCCATCATGTTGGCTTCATCATAATACCGGTCCACGGTATCCCGCATACTGGGGCCGCAGGAGAGCAGGCCACAGAAAAAGCCCGCACCCAGGGCCACAATGCCAAAAATGGCCCAGAACCGGCTTTGGGATTTTCGCACCGCCCGGAGCATATCCTTGCCGGCGGCGGAGATTCCCCGCTTTTTTCTTGCCATTACCACTCAATCCTTTCTGCGGGAAGGGGATTCTCGTTCTGGGTCATCTCAATCACCCGGCCACTTTTAATGCGGATCACTCGGTCGGCCATGGCGGTAAACGCCTGGTTATGGGTGATGACGATAACGGTTCTCCCCGTATTGCAGCAGGTATCCTGCAACAGCTTGAGGATATTCTTGCCGGTCACATAATCCAACGCGCCGGTGGGCTCGTCGCACAAAAGGAGCTTGGGGTTTTTGGCCAGCGCTCTGGCAATGGCCACCCGCTGCTGCTCGCCGCCGGAAAGCTGAGAGGGGAAGTTCTGCATCCGGTCTTGCAGGCCCACCAGCCGCAATGCCTCCTCGGCATCCATGGGGTCCCGGCAAATCTGGGAAGCCAGCTCCACATTTTCCAGGGCGGTAAGATTCTGCACCAGGTTGTAAAACTGGAATACAAAGCCCACGTCATACCGCCGATACTCGGTGAGCTTTTTCCCGGTATAGGCGCTCACCTCCTGGCCGTCCAAAAAGATCTTTCCGCCAGAGCAGGTGTCAATTCCTCCCAGGATATTGAGCACCGTAGTCTTTCCCGCGCCGCTGGGGCCTACGATCACCACAAATTCCCCTTTTTCCACCACAAAATCCACCCCATCAGCGGCAGCGATCTTTTGCCCGCCCATTTGGTAATATTTGGTGACGTTTTGAAATTCCACAAAAGCCATTTTGCCATCTCTCCCCAAGGGGTTAAAAAGCCCCTATTTTTCAAAAGGCCCGCTCCCGGGAAGATGCGGCGCCGCCGCTCCTCCCCGTTTGACGGGCCTGTGGTTCTTCACTTTTCAGTATACCGGTCTTTTGTGAATAAATCTATGGTTTCTGGTAAAGTTTGGTGGAAAAATCGTCAATCCATTTTGCGTGGAGAAACACTTCCCATGGGCAGAACGCCTAGGTACCGGACGAGGGAGCAGCTTCAAAATTTGCACTCGCTTCCCCGAACACGGTTTTCGTCCACCTTTTTTCCTAAAAGGTGGCGGGGTTTCCAAAGG
>CALWIS010000060.1 GCA_944380795.1 uncultured Clostridia bacterium
GAAATAGAAAAACCCCGAAAAACCGCAGTTTTTCGGGGTTTTTGAGCATCTTTGAACCAGTTTGAAGTGCTGATTAGCGCTTGCTGAACTGGGGAGCGCGACGGGCAGCCTTGAGGCCGTTTATGGAATTTTATATGCGCTGATTTTTCTGGGCGAGGTTCCCAGTATCAGAGAAATCGTTGGCGGAACTGTTATTCTGGGTGTGGCAGCCTTTTCTTCTCTAAAACAGCAAGAAAAATAATATCCAGGCAGTCAAGGCATATGATAATAAAGGGGGTGTAAGGTTGAAAACAGAAAAGAAACCACTTTCCAGAAAGTTACTGGTTGCTGGAAGTATTGTTTTGCTGGCAGCAGTACTGTTAACAGGTGCTTTTTTCTGGTATGTATCCGATTATTATCGGGCAGAAGATGTGGCTTTAGAGATCATGGAACAGGATACCGGCATTACTGTACAGGATAATCTGACAATTCTGTCTCCTTCCTATTCCACCGATACAGCGATCATTTTCTATCCAGGTGCAAAAGTAGAAGCAGAGGCATATCTGCCCTTGTTGGATCAGATTCGGCAGACAGGTGTAACTTGTATCCTGGTACATATGCCATTCCATATGGCGATTTTTGATTCCAACGCAGCGGATGACGTTATCGAACAGTTTCCCAGTATTGAACACTGGTATATTGCAGGCCACTCCATGGGAGGCGCTATGGCATCTCAATATGCTGCCAACCACTCTGATCAGGTAGACGGTCTGATTCTGCTGGGATCTTATATTTATGGAGATTACCCGGATGAAGATACCCTGACAATCTATGGTTCCCTGAATCAAAGTGTGGAAGATCACATCCACTACACAGAAAACATAGTGGAAATAGAAGGCGGCAATCATGCGCAGTTTGGAAACTATGGCCCACAAAAGAGGGATTTGCCCGCCACTATTTCGGCAGAGGAACAACAGGCACAAACGGTGGATGCAATCCAAGACTTTATCCATCAACAACAAACGCAATAATTGCACAGAGTCCCGAAGCTTTCGGATTAACGGAGGCTTCGGGACTTTGTATTGCTTAAAGAATTACAGGATGAGGCAGAGAACGTTGATTCTCTGCCTTTTGTATGAAGAAAACCACTCGCTAGGCGAGTGGTTGACGTTGCATTCGGTGTGTGTCCTGTTTTATTTTTTCAGAGAGTATCTGCTCTACTATATTCTAAAAAAGTGCGCGGGCTCCTCTGTTTGCAGTTCCGGCGGCAGCGAAGAATGAGGTGGTGACGTGGTCTTTTGGGGTGAGATGGGGTTTTCCATGAGCACATACCGGCACATATCGTAGATGTGATCCTCTTGGGTGGTATCGATGTCCTCCACATTGCTGTTATCGTACACCAACGCCGGCAGAGTGCGGATAAAGTGCTTACAGGTGTGAAAAACCTGCATCATGGGCAAGCCGTTTTCGTCAAAGGCCAGCCGGTAGTGATACTGCATTTTTCCGGGAAGGCGGGTGTTATCGCCTCCGGACCAGTAAATGAAGTTGGGGGCACGCTCCATCATGGCGGCCACGCTTTCCCCTCGGCTCTCGTCAAAAATACTGGGGTCGGCAATGCCGATGATCTTCCGGCCCCGAAGTATCTCATCTTCTGCTTCAATCCGATGAATCTCTGCGGCAATCTGAGCGGGATGCATCCGCAGGCCGGTGTTGGGCGTACCGGTGCAGCCGTAATATTCCCGGATGTGATACAGCCTCCCGTCTGGGTCAGCAGCAAACCAGCCCACCGCAAAGGGTTTGGCATATCCAAAGTCAAACCCTCGGTAAATGCGCCAGTGGGCGGGAATGGGAAAGGGGTCGATGACATGGGTCCAGCGGCGGTCCTGATAGTGGGCCGGGTCGTTGCGCCATTCGGAAAATACCTGCCCGTCAAAGGAATCCCAGCTGCCATAAAGAAGGGCGCTGCGCTCCGCCGGCGGCAGCAGGGAAAGGCTGGCCAGATATCCGGGGTCATTTTCCAGCAGTTTTTGATTGTCGAACACCGTAGAGGGGATAAAAATCCGGGAGCGGCTCATGGTTTTCCGGCCTTCCGGTGTGTCTACCTGTACCTGCTCCACAATGGGGGTCATGGGCGGAGCGGGCGTAATGAACCGTTCCTTTACCCAACTGTGGCCGATGCCACCGGGATTGGTGGCTGCCCGGATATACACCCGGGTACCGGGGCCGCTGGGCCGGTTGCGGCTGAAAAGATAGCTGTATTCCTCCCAGGTAAAATGGGTTAGCTCGTCAAAGGCGATAAAGTCATACCGTTTGCCCTGATAGTTGATTTTGTCGGAGGGGTGCTGCATGGAACCAAAATAGATTTTGGCTCCGCTGGGGAATTCCCAGTAGTGGCCGGTAGCGTTATATTTGGCCCCGGGAAAGGATGGATGATACAGCGCCCGGCTCCGGTCGATAAGCTCGGAAAGTTGGGGATAGGTCTTTCGCAGGATGAGAGCGCGATAATGGGGAATATGCACTTGCCGCAGGGCTTCCGCCAGCAGGGCGTCGCTTTTGCCGCCGCCTGCCGCACCGCCGTACAGGGCTTCGTATTCCGGCCTTGACTGGAACAGCTTTTGCCGGGGCTGGGGAGACCAGATAGCGTTACGCATGTTCTTGCCCTCCTTCCAGTTCTTCCAAAATAGAGGCGATCTCCACCACGCCGGTGGCCTCGTCGTCTTGTCTGCCGGTGAGGGAAAGCTGCACATCTTTCAGGTCCTTCAGGGCGGCGGTAAGCTGTTTGAGGGCTCCTCGGTCGATGATGCCCCGGTATCGCCGGCGTCTTTCTTTTTCGGTGACGATTTCGCCCGCAGATTTCCCACTTTCGGTATATAAGGTTTCCTTTTTTCGCGTTTTAGAAACAGCGGTATATACATCCAGTTCCCCCACAGCCTGAAATAGCTTTTCTATCAACAGGTCGGTGAGCTGCTGGATACGGTTTTCGATAGTGGGGGGCTGATTGAGCGGTTCCTTTTCCATAAAAAACCCCTTTCTGTATAAATTTACTTTTATCATACAGAAAGGGGAGAAGGAATGCTCCCGGTATTTAGAGGGTAGGCGGTTCTGAAGTTTGGTTTTTATCTTCTTCCAAAAGAAGGGAGTACCGGCTCTCGTCCATAACAGGGTTAAATTCTGCCATGATCATGGTTTCGCAGTCCTCCTGTGCTTGGCGCAGGAGGACGATTGCTTTTTCCACAGCGCAGTACATCTTCCCGTATAATTCCTTATAGTCTGGCATACAATCACCTCTAATAAATGATAGGACATATTGTCCATTTTGTCAATAGGACGATATGTCCTGATATATCATTAAAGCGGTGATATTATGAAACTACGAATCCGGGATTTACGGGAAGATCATGACTTAACGCAGAAGCAGGTGGCGTCATACCTTTTATGCGACCAATCTCTTTATTCCAAATATGAAAGGGGAGAGCGTCCCCTTCCGTTGGAACTTGCGGCTAAGCTGGCGGTATATTACCAAACCAGTATAGACTATCTGCTGGGATTAACCGATAATCCCAAGCCCTACCGATAAAAAGCCCGCTCCGACTGTACAGCCGGAGCGGGCTTTTTGTGATGTATCAGTCATTTTCTTCTTGGGAGATGTAAATCTCCTCTGCCTCGGCCTGCATTCGCTTTAAGCGGAGAAGCAGGGTTTCCAATTCTTCAATGGTATCGGTTATGCCGTTGAATAACAGGGCGTACTCTTTGGTGATGCTTTCTTTCTTGTCCATAGTGGATTCTCCTTTCTATTGGATTCCGTTTCCAATATGCCTTCAGTTTTCCACATCCATTCGGAACAGGCAGGCGGTTTTCCGCCGGTTTCGCCTTCTTCCGTCAACTTACAGCCTTACTATACCATGACTTCTTTGGGAAGATTGTCGAAAGGGGACGGCCGATGTGGGAATTTTTCACAAAAACGATTCTTTCAACAATTCACGTCGTTTTGTGGAAGAATAGAAGGATTCCGTGCTTGTGCTTGCCAAGAGGTGGAAATCGTGCTACAATCCTCTTAGAAAACATACTTGTAAATCGCCTGTTGCAGAATTCTTTTGTTACGGGGAGAAGAAAAGGAGAGGAGTATGGTTATGCAGTATCGGAAAATGGGAAACACCGGTGTGGAGGTTTCTGCGCTGGGTTTTGGATGTATGCGCCTGCCGGTGATGGAGGGCCAGCCGGATAACTGTATCGATGAGGCTCGGTCGATTGCAATGATCCGCCACGCCATCGATACCGGAATGAATTATATTGATACCGCTTATTTTTATCACCATGAGGCCAGCGAGCCGCTGGTGGGCAAGGCTTTGCAGGACGGCTATCGTGAGAAGGTGAACCTGGCCACCAAGATGCCGGTGTTCTCCGTGGAAAAGGAGGAGGATTTCGATTTCTTCCTCAATAACCAGTTGGAGCGCCTGCAAACTGACCACATTGATTTTTACCTGCTCCACGCCCTGAGCCTAAATACTTGGAAAAACAAGGTTCTGAAGTTTGATCTGCTTTCCAAGATGAAGAAGGCCCGGGAGGAGGGCAAGATCCGTTTCATCGGCTTCTCTTTCCACGATAACGAGGAAGCCTTTATGGAGATCCTCAACGGCTTTGATGAGTGGGATTTCTGCCAGATTCAGATGAACTATATCGACGTAGAGAATCAGGCCACCTTGCGGGGCATGGAAGCCGCTGCCAAAAAAGGTCTGGGTGTTGTGATTATGGAACCCCTGCTGGGCGGCAAGCTGGCCAACCTCAGCCCGCAGGTAAAGGAAAACCTGTGCTCTTGCCGTACCCCGGTGGAATGGGCTTTCGATTTTCTGTGGAACCGTCCCGAGGTATCTGTGATCCTCAGCGGCATGGGCAGCGAGGAAATGGTGGAGCAGAACCTGGAATATGCCGGACGTTCCTCTATTGGTATGCTGGACGAGAAGCAGCTGGCTATGCTGGATAAGACCCGCGAAGTATATCAGAAGATGGCGCTGGTGCCCTGCACCGGCTGCGCCTATTGCATGCCATGTCCCTTTGGGCTGGATATCCCCGGTATTTATGAGGTCTATAACCAGACCGTCAATGATTCTCGTGAGGATACCGTCAAGAAGTATTACGCTATGGATACACTGGCAGATGCCTGCCGTAAGTGCCGCAAGTGCGAGGGTATCTGCCCGCAGCACATTGAATCCAGCACCCTGATGCCGGTGATTCATGAAAAGATCTCCAAAATGAAGGAAGAGATCGAAAAGGCCTAAGGGGAGGAGAAACTATGGCAAAATTGCGCTGTCCTTGGTGCGGGCAGGAAGTGCCGAAAATCACTTTGGCAGATCTGGAAGCGTTCTTCCAGGCAGGCGACGTGTGGCGGGAACATAAACCTGACCGTTGCCCTTACTGCGATGAAGTCATCACCCGCCGGGGAAGCTGGGGAGTTTTTGTTATCCTATTAGGCGTGGTGGCGTTGGCGAGCCTGCTGACATTTCCGCTGGGTCACCGCCCTATGTCTGTGCCGCAGGTTTGTATGACGGTGGCAGGAAGTCTGCTGCTGATTGTGGGTGGGGTGTGTCTGAGCCACCTGCCGTATCAAAGAGGGAAGGGGCCGCAGTACCCCATTACCGGCGGTATGGTACAGATGGAACGGCTCTCTAAAAAACGCCTTTTCTCCCAGTGGAGCCAGGGAATGGTGCAGCCGGTCTTTTTTGTGGATGAAAAGTGCCAGCCAGTGAGCGAAGGCGTATGCGCCATTTTTACTGAACTTCACCGGAAAAACGGCAATTCCTATACCGCCCGGATGGAACTGGTACCCTATCATGCGCCGTGTGACTTTCCGGGAATAGGCGGGCATTTCTTCCTATTTATTGAAGGGCAAAAAGCCGCCTGTGGGCAGATTGTGGCAAATTTGCCGGAAAGCTCTGTTGATTCTTGACAAATGCCGTCGAACTCTTTATAGTAGTATAGGAAAAATAAAGGGGTGCTGTCAGACGGCTGAGAGGATTTGCTCCAACCCATGAACCTGATCCGGGTAATGCCGGCGTAGGAATCAAAAATCACGCGAGTGGTGCCGCTGACTGATTGGTTTAATCGGTCAGCGGCTTTTATTTTTGCGGCAGTCCTGTTTTTTCCGATTTTATGAAAGAGAAGGATTGCATTATGAACAACAAAACAAGAAAACTCACCGAGACTGCCCTGCTTATCGCCTTGGCTACGGTACTGAGCCTGATCCAGTTTCCCGGACCGTGGATTAATGGTGGCTCCATTACTTTGTGCAGCATGTTACCCATCTGTATTATCGGCTACCGCTATGGCGTGCGCTGGGGATTATTGAGTGGTTTTATCTATGGAATTTTGCAGCTTTTGCTGGGTGTGAGTGTTTTAAAAGGTGTTTCTTTAGCTACTGTTATCTTTGCTGTGATTTTTGATTATCTTCTGGCCTTTGCTGTGCTGGGCTTTTCCGGGCTGTTCCGCAATACCATTAAAAATTCCTCGGCTGCGTTTATGGCAGGTTCCGCCATCGGTATTTTTCTGCGCTTTGTGTGCCATTTTATTTCCGGCGCATTTGTGTGGGCATCCATTCTCGATGCAACAGGCCTAAACTGGGCGGGCATTTTGTATTCTTTGGAGTATAATGGTTCTTATATGGGGCCGGAACTGGTCATCACCTTGGTAGCAGGCGCTGTTTTCTGCCGCATCTTTGATTTTACCAAGCCCAACCCCATCCGCAGATAATAAGGAAAGCGTGCCGCAGGTAAAAGCCTGCGGCACTTTTTTGTGTTAAGAATCAAAAGGCCATGAAACGGCCAGAATAAGCACAAAGGCCTGTTGAGTGCTGATTTTAGCATGGAATTGGAAAAAATCTAATTTTTTCCGGATTTCACAAATCATTTACAAATAAAAACTTGACAATTCAGGGAGAGAGTGGTAGAGTATAGACAAGGATTAGCACTCGAAACAAAAGAGTGCTAAAACGAAAATAACATGAGGTGAGGAGATATGGAGCTGAGTGCACGCAGGGAGAAGATCCTTGCGGCGGTGGTGGATGCGTATGTGGAAACCGGTGATCCGGTAGGTTCCAAAGGCATTGCCGCCCAACTGGGAGTCTCCTCTGCAACCGTCAGAAATGAAATGGCGGAGCTTTCCCCGTTGGGGCTGTTGGAACAGCCTCACACCTCTGCAGGCCGAGTACCCTCCCAAAGAGGATATCGGCTGTATGTGGACCATCTGATGGAGCCAAGACCCCTGGAGCCGGGGGAAAAGCGGCTGCTGGATTCCATGTTGGTGACCAACGCCTGCGACCCCGAAAAGCTGATGGCCAATGCCACCCAGGCGCTGGCCAGTGTGACCCGGTTCGCAGCGGTTTCCACCACCCCCAGCGGGCGCACCGCTTTTATCCGCGCAGTGCAGTTTGTGCAGACCAGCCGCCGGACGGCAATGCTGTTGCTGATGTCTTCGGCGGGCACCATGAAGAACCGGGTGTTCCACTGTGATTTCGATTTAAACCCCGAAATGCTTCGGGTGTTTTTCCGAATTCTCAATGAGAAGCTGGTAAATCGGCCGGTGGCCGATATTACTCCGGCGTTTGTCCAGTCGCTGGCAGTTTCGCTGGGAGAAATGGCCATGCTCATGTCTTCGGCGCTGATGGCGCTGCTGGATGTGGCAGAGGATACCCGGGAAACCGCCGTTTGTCAGAGCGGCCAGATGAACCTGCTGTTCTATCCCGAATACGAGCGGGGAACCGCCCGGCGGGTGATGGACTTTTTGGAGCGTCCCAGCGAACTGGTGGATCTGCTGACACAGGAGCCCGGCAATGTGCGGGTGCTCATTGGTCAGGAGAGCCGGACACCGGAACTGGCAGGTTCCAGCGTGGTGATCTCCCGGTACGCGGTAGGCGGCCAGGATGCCGGCGCATTGGCTGTCATTGGTCCCACAAGGATGGAATATGCAAGAGTGATCTCCCGTCTTTCCTATCTGTCCCAGGCTGTGGGGAAGATGCTCACAGTGCTGATGCGGGAGGAATAGAAATAAATACGCTACTATGATAGAGAGGAGCGATGGTTTTGGCAGAACAGGATATTAAAAAGGAGCCTGTGCAGGAGCCGGAAACGCCCGATACCCCCGAGGTAGAGGCAGAAGAGCCTCAGAAGGAGGAGAAAAAGGGCCGCAAGGTTTCCCGAAAGGAACTAGAAGAGGTGCAGGCGGAACTGGAAAAGACCCAGAACGAGCTGGCAGCACTGAAAGACCAGTACCTGCGAACCCGGGCGGAATATGATAACTTCCGCAAGCGTACCGAGCGGGAAAAAGCCGCCATCTATGGCGACGGCACTTCCGATGCCATCAAGGGAATGCTCCCGGTAGGAGATAATCTGGAACGGGCTTTGGCCCAAAAGGATTGCTCCGTGGAAGACCTGCTAAAGGGTGTGGAAATGGTACAGACCCAGTTCCTGGAGGCCCTGAAAAAGTTGGGGGTCACCCCCATGGGCAACGTGGGTGAGGAGTTCAACCCCGAACTTCACAACGCTGTTTCCCATATCGACGATGAGAACTTGGAAATCAACGTGATCAGCGCCGTGTTCCAAAAGGGCTATATGCTGGGGGATAAGGTAGTGCGCCACGCGATGGTGCAGGTAGCCAATTAGCCCTCGTAAATAAAAAAGAATTTTCCTGCTATTTTGAGATAGAGTAAACACACATTACAGAAAATGTGCATTACATGGAGGTAATGAATTATGGCAAAGACAATCGGTATTGACCTTGGTACTACAAACTCTTGTGTAGCCGTTATCGAAGGCGGCGAGCCCGTTGTTATTGCAAACGCTGAAGGCGCCCGCACCACTCCTTCCGTTGTTGCTTTTGCTAAAAACGGCGAGCGTATGGTT
>CALWIS010000061.1 GCA_944380795.1 uncultured Clostridia bacterium
AGGTATTCCTTTCGGTATGGATATAGGCAACATACAAAGGCAATGTCACAGACTCGTCAAAATAAAGCTGCGCCACACTTTCTTTTCCCAAAATTCTCAAAATCTGCGGGGAAAAATACGCCTTGCTCAGCCCCTGCAAATAGCGCATCTTGTCCATGTTATCCCCCACCTGCTCTGCCAGCCTCTGAAATGTAAGGGACAAATCAGAAATTTCGTTCTGTACGCCTTTATGCGGTGCCGAAAACGAAGGCATTTTTCCTTGCATAAGAAGATTCGCCTTTTTTCGAAGGTTGGAAAGAGGCTTTAAAGAAAAATAAATAATCGGGGTAAACAACAGCAGCAGCAAAGCACATAAAAGGAGCTGATACAGGACAAAGTGCTGGGTAATCTGAGTAATTTGATTCTCCCCTTCCACTTGGTCTTTATAAATCAGATAGAATCCATTGATCGTACCATCCTCCAAACGGCTGGGGTAAATTAGACCAGAAAACTTTTGATTAGTCTCACTATAATATTCGAATACCTGTGCAGTACCCTGTTCAACAGCATCCAAGAAAAATTCCAACTCTCTGGGCGCCATAATTTCATCCAAAGGTATATAAAGAGAATTTCCAAAAACACAAAAATAAGTATCTTCCTGCCGGTCTAAACCATAATAGGTAATCACACATCGATTTTCGTTGGAAATTTCTTCCCCTTTCTCTTGGTCCCAAATAGAGGGCAGCATCGCTATGTTGTTAGAAAACTTCATAAGCGCATTCATCAGGTTCATATAGTTTTCATCCATAGATACCACTTGTTCTTCCAAATAAATATGGAAATCCGAGATTTTTTGATGGGCACCTAAAGCATCCACTTCCTGTGCGACCGCATTCATTGTAGTCCGATCCTGCTCTTCATTATACTTGGATAACAGGGCAGAAGTCACCCAAATAGAGCCACTGGAAACCAATAGCATCACCGGAACTAGGGCAGCCAAAATCTTGACTACTACAGAGCCATGGCCCCACAGGTAGCGGATCAAGAAGAATCCCCCTACTTCTACCACACATAATCCCAAACAAAGCAAAACGCAGCACAATACCACCATTAGCATATCCATCATTTGCGAGGAGCTATATACATGAAGGGTCCCCTCCTGCGACAATAGAATGCACGGCATATCCATATCATAATAGGCAGCAGCGTAGTTTTCTTCGTTAATAATACTTAACGAGCGCACGCCACGCAAAGAGAGCCCTTTATTAGAGAGCCGATTCAGGGACCAATCCTGGTTGATCTGAAGATCTGCGTTCTCTATCACCACTTGCTCGATAAGATCCGTAGTTTGATTTACTGCATAGATATTTCCTTCCTTACTGGCTACCAACTTGGAATAATTATCTGACGAAAACCGTTGGTCCTTATAGAACACGCCTGACACCAACTGGTATAGGAATACCCCCGTATCTCCAGAGGCGATTCCATCACGCGGCGGCAGGGTACACGCCACTTTTTTATCCAGCTTGTAGGTTCCATTTTGAAACTGGAAGGTCAACACAAAGTAATGCGCATCCGACTCTACCCCCATCACGTGAAGGTATAAAGCATCGTCCTGGACTGTCATCTGGAAATACATACTTACATAGATCTCCATATTTTCCGATCCAACTGCTTCCTTTAGGGTTGAGTCGAGATCCTGGCACAAAAGCACCATTTTCTGTTTTTCAAAATCAAGATAGTAGAGGTCAACTTGGCCGCTTGATTCGCCAATTTCATTATTAAATTCCGCCAGATACCAAGCGTTTTCCCCTTGGAACAATTTCCAAGCAAGATGGTACGCTCCCCCTTTTAACCGGTCGTATGAAATTTTTCCTACCACCTGGTTTTGGTCATTCAATTTTAGAATATTGGTTCGTTGGTCATTATCATCTACCACCACCGTATCCAAACCGTTCGTCTGGATCAAAAAAGGGTGTTGGTAAGTGTACTTCGCCGCATACTGGGTAATCAGGATGCATCCCATTACCGACGAAAGGACCCATACAACCAACAAAAAGAACCACCTTTTTGATTTCATCATAGTAAGCCCTCTTGCATTTACGGAATTTGGATCGTAGTCTGCCCAGGATTCGTGACTTGAATCACGCCCCCATAGGCGCACATCAGCTTGCAGGAATTATTCAGGGCCGGCTGGCCTCCCACCAAACAGGTAGGCGACCCTGGCGCCCAAGGGGCAGGGATCACCGGGATACAGGGCATGGGGGTCAACACCCCCAAAGCTGCTGCTGTGGCAGAAGCCACTGTAGGATTCATTAGTGAAGAACACATTCCAAAGGGTAAAATGTTTACCAGAGGTTTGTTGTCCATAATATTGGCTAACGGCATTAAATTGACTACTTTATTTTGAGGAAGCACCATCAAAGAAGAAGGTGCCATTCCAAAGCTGCACTGCATCATAGCGCCGCCACAAACAGCAAGTGCCATCGTTTACTCATCTCCTGTCCGGCGTTTGGGTGTTAACAGGGTCCCGTCCTGCTTTACAAAACAAATCGATTTACACATGGGCAAAAGAGGGAACTCATAGTGCCCGGCGGCATCTCGCTCCACTTCCACAACAGGCAAGACCTTGGCAGTATGGTCAATTTCCCATGGCAGAGGGGAATCTATGTGATACTCCCCCTGCCTATTCGGCTGGGGACTGAGCCAAAAGAGCTTTCCCTTTTTCCCTTTCATTTTAATCCAAATACGCTGGATAGAAAAGGCGGTGCCTGTAAAGTAGAGGGAAATATCCTGGGCCCCCTTGGCAAAAGACTCTATCATCCGAAAACGAGGCGGGTCTTCTTCCAAAGCTGCCCAGACGGGCTGCTCGATGGAGAACTCCCCCTCCAACCATTTGACCGGCTGAGAAAAAGGAAAATTTTTCCCGGGGAGCATTGCCACCTGTATCAGGGAAAAACTATCCCCTACCTGTATTTGAAGTTTCCTTTTTTGATAAAAAGGCGCTTCTACTATTACGGTGTAAAAATCAGGCGGCAGGTCTACAAATACCCAATACCCATCGGACTTGCGGATAGCAGGCAGCCCACTTTCTAGGCAAACCTTTGCTCCCCGCAAAACGGGTTTTCCGGTAAGCGCATCGATGACCGCCAGCGCCAAGCTGACTCGTATGGTTCTTCTGGCCATGCTTTCCCTCCTTTAGGTCTGATCGGTATCCACCACAAACTCCCGTACACGGGAAATTTCCTTGCTCCGGGCAGATTCCACAATAACCGCCCTAGCCGTTACAAAAGCGGAAACCCGGTAGGGTTGAGAAGGGGTATTCCAAATTTTTTCCCGCTCCTCTAAAGTAGGGTTGCACAGTTCCAAAGTGACGATCTCGTCCTCTTCCTGCACCAAAACGCTGTGATCGTTGATGATCTGGAGTACTCTGCCCAGCAGGGTCTGCTCCTCCTCGGAAAGAAACTTTACGTCACTTTTCAGATAGGGCGTAATCATATAGAACAGATCCAGCACCAAGGGCGGGTATTTCTCTGTAAAAAGACTCTGATTGATCCGTCCGCTGATCCTTGCCTGCTCTGATTGCTCCAC
>CALWIS010000062.1 GCA_944380795.1 uncultured Clostridia bacterium
AAGCAAAACAAAACCGAATATGGGGGTATAGCTCAGCTGGGAGAGCGCTTGAATGGCATTCAAGAGGTCAGCGGTTCGATCCCGCTTATCTCCACCAATCCAGAGCAAAACGAACACAGTTACCTTGATACGAAAAGGTGCCGTCTTTGTTTTGTCGTGTCAGGTGCCTGGGCATTTCAACTAGGTACAAAGAATCCCTCGCGGAGAAATCCGCGGGGGATTTTTTGTACCTGTGAGCCTAAAGATCTGTATTTCCTGTAATAAAATTACGATATTTGTAATAATATAACATTATCCTGATTTTTATGCCGTGATTCGGTAAACTCTTACACAAAAGGAGAATGGCTTATGATCAGGATTTTGCTATCAGCCCGCCTCGGCGAAAGGCGGCTGACACAGGCCGACCTTGCTCGCATAACCGGTATTCGGGCGGCAACGATCAACGAATACTACAATGAGCTTACGAACAAGATCAGCCTTGACCATTTCGATCTGATCTGCGAGGCGCTTGACTGCGACCTGTCCGACCTGCTGGTTTTGGAACCAAACGATGAACCCCGGCTGGAAACGCACGTCAGTGCGCCGCCGCGGCCCAGAACGAAATAGCCACCTTCCCCTGCCCGGGCGCTTTATGCGTCCGGGCTTTTTTGCTGTTCGGCGCTTTCCTCTGAAAGATAGATGTGCTGGCCGTCTGGGCAGATAAAGGCGACTTTGCAACCACAAAACTCCGCCACATGCACAAGATCTTCAGCCGACCAACTGTCCCGGCTCATTTTGTTGTTCATGCTCTGCTTAGTCATTCCAAAATGCTGGGCCAAGTCGATCTGCTTCTTCTCGCGGATGGCCAGCAACGCTTTGATTTTTGTCGAAATTGACATCTTTCATCATCTCCTTGCTATAAGAGTACACGATTTTGATTTGTTTGTCAACCTATATGAAAGAAAAAATAATCAAAAAAGTTTATCAAACCTCTTGACAAGTACATCAAAAAGGTGTACTATATAACCAGAAAGACAAACCACCGACCAAGAGGAGAGATTAACCATGAAGTTCAATATTATCAACACCCAGTTTTTCAAAGAATGGCGAGCCGACGGTCTCCGTATCCTGCTCGACATTACCTCGCAGGACTTTTACCGTTACAAAGTTCAGCGGTTCAACGGCTGCTGCTGGGATGACATTAGAGGGTACCACACCCTTCGCCAGGCGAAAGAGGCCGTCGCCTGGATCGCAGAAGACTGCGCGATGGAAGCCGGCCTTATCCACTGAGTAAACAACACGCAATAAATCAGGAGGAAACGCCATGAAAGAGCTTGTTTGGCAGGAGTTCAACAAGAGCGACCGCATCGTCACGAAGCGCAAGAGCTTCAAGACCGAAGAGGCCATGCAGAAGTTCGTCGAAAAGCTGACCGAAAAGGACAACTTCTATACCATCCTTGCAACCCGATAAGGAAGGAGTACAAAATGACTATCAATTATGTTGGATGCAGAGCATGGCGGAATCGCCTAGCAGAATTCAGTTACACTGAAAAAGAAGAATGCCGTTTCTTGAAAATTGCAAACCACCTGAGAGACCTCGGCTACGAGATCGATACCGGCGTTGAAGGATGGGCAGCCATTGGAGTAGATGATCGGGATGAATACAAGCAGGTTGTAGAAGACTACAGGAAAGCCAAAAGGCTGATTAAAAAGTAACCAAAGGGAGAATTTGTATGAGCACCACGATTCAGAGCCAGAATTTCGGCGTTGAGATCGAGCTAACCGGTATCACCCGTGCAGCGGCTGCCGCCACCATCGCAGAATACTTTGGCAAGTCCTCTCGCCACATCGGCACCTCTTACGACACCTACGGCGCTCGGGACCGCAAAGGCCGTACCTGGAAAGCCATGCGCGACGGCAGCATCCGCTGCGAGAAGAAGCTGAGCGGAGAAGTTGTTCCGGCCGACCAGCAGTATGCCTGCGAGATCGTATCCCCTATCCTCCAGTATGAGGATATCGAAGATCTGCAGAATGTCGTCCGAGCTTTGGTCAAGAAAGGAGCCATGGCAAATGCCTCCTGTGGCATCCATGTCCATGTAGACGGTGCCAACCATACCCCGGAAAGTCTCTCCCGCCTGTTGAACTTTGCCATTGGACGGCAGGATCTATTCTACGAAGCCCTCCAAATCGGCGACCGGGCGAACCGCTGGTGCCATAAAATCAGCCCCGAGCTGTTCAAGGCGATGAAGCAAAACGGCCGGCAGAGCCGGGATGCTGCCGAGCATATCTGGTACAGCCCCCGGAATGACGGTTACGAAGGCGGCATCAGCCACAGCCACTACAACGCCACCCGCTATCACGGCATCAATCTCCATGCTTTCTTTACCAAGGGGACGGTCGAATTCCGGTTGTTCAACGGAACAACCCATGCAGGAAAAATCAAGGCTTACATCCAGTTTTGCCTGGCTATGAGCGCTTGGGCTGTCAACTGTGATCACGATGATCTGCACTTCAAGCGGATTGCCAACTATACCCAGGAACAGAAAGCCGCCCTGATGAAGCGGGTGCTCGTCAACCGGCTGAGGATGCGCGGGCCGGAGTTCAAAACCGCCCGCCTGCACCTGACCAGCGCTTTTACCACAGAGACGGAACAAGCTGCCTAATTACAACATGAAGGCTGCCCTACCGGCCAGACGGGGTGAAAGGAATGAACATCATGCAAACCAAACTGTATCTTGCCTACGGCTCCAACCTGAATCTGCGCCAGATGGCCCACCGCTGCCCTGACGCTGAGCTGCTAGGCTACACCTACCTGGAGAATACCCGCCTGATTTACCGAGGGTCTCTGTCCGGGTACTACCTGAGCATTGAGGACGCCGCCGGGTGCCGCGTCCCCTGCGGAGTGTTCAGGATCTCGCCCCGGGACGAGCGCAACCTGGACCGCTATGAGGGATACCCAGCACTCTATGGCAAGGTCGTATACAGCGATTTGCCCCTCTATGCCATGGACGGCACACAGCGGTCAGTCACGATTGAAGCGATGGCCTACCAGCTCCCTGTCAGTGCCCCCGCCGGGCTGCCGATCCCCTACTACATCCGTATCTGCCGCGAGGGCTACCTGGATTTTGGCTTTGACCCGGCCTATCTGGATCAGGCCCTTGCGGTCACCAAGGAGGAAATGCGCAAATGAAAATCACCGTCCTTGAGGAATCCATTCGCCGCCGGCAGGCAGACGGCTGCACCATCTGTCCCCGCTGTGGACGCAGCATGAAGCCTCGCCTCCATACAAATGCCCTGAGCCGTCAGCTTGCTGGCATATATGTCTGTGATGACTGCGGCATGGATGAAGCGCTGCGGGCACTTGCTCGCTGCCCCCTGCCGTTGAAAGAATGGAGAGCGGCGCGGGCAGAAAAATAAAAGCCCCGCCGGGCGGCGGGGTGGATAGGTGTTCACTCTTCGGTTTTGCTGTTGGGGATGTACTCGAACAAATCGCCCGGCTGACAATTCAATGTTTCACAAAGGGCATCCAGTACATTCAACGGAATATGCTTTGCATTTCCTGTGCAAAGAGCTGAAATGGTTGGTAGACGAATTCCGGTTTTTTCAGCCAATTCTTTTTGGGTCATTTCATTGACCGCGAGTAAAACCTTCACACGGGATTTAATCATTGCTCCATCACCTCTGTTCTAATTATACTCGTTTTTCGTATTGTTTCAATACGAAAATTAGAAATTTTTCTTGAAAATTTACGAAAATCGTATTGACAAATAACGAAAAACGTGTTATATTATACTTGTAAGGCAGAGATGCAAAGCTCTTACGAAAGGAAGTGAGGTACATGGATATGACAAACGCCCAGCTCGATGCGTTCCTCGAAACGCTGGCCAAGCTCGTTGAGAACAAGGCCACGACGGTAGAGGAAGCCGCCGAGCTGAT
>CALWIS010000063.1 GCA_944380795.1 uncultured Clostridia bacterium
CTTATGACGGAATTACCGGCTTAAAGACCGGTACCACCGGAAAAGCGGGAAGCTGCATTTCGGCAACTGCAGAGCGCAACGGCCTGAGCCTGATTTCGGTGGTGTTGGGATGTTCTACCACTCAGGAGCGTTTTGATTCTGCGGCAAAGCTGCTGGATTATGGATTTGCCAACTGGTCCAGTGTGGAAGTGCAGCTTCCATCAGCCGGGGCGGTAAAGGTCACAGGCGGGATGCAGCCCTATGTAGAAACCGCTCCTAAAACCAGCGGTAACCTGTCTGTCTTGATCCCTAAGGGAAAGGAGTCGGAGGTAAAGACGGAGATTCAGCTTCCGGAATCTGTAAAGGCTCCTGTGGAAGAGGGGCAGAGGTTAGGGCAGGTAGTTTGTACGCTGGGAGAGGAAACGCTGACGGAAGTACCGATCTTAGCCCGACAGGCGGTGGAAAAAACCGACTGGAAAAAATGCTTTTGGCTCCTTTTGGAAAACCTGTGTTGTTTTGCGCAGGTAGCCGCCTAAAGTGTCCAGAAAGAAAATAATTTATGAATGTTAGCAACTCTGCTTGCAAATTGCAGAAGAATATTGTAAAATATATGCAGACAGACACCTATCATAAAGAGGAGGCTTCAAAATGTCAATCAAGTTTGAAAAACAGCACCTCTCTTCCTTTATTCGCGAGAAGGAATACTGTGCGATTGCTCCCCAGGTAAAGATGGCCCACGAAATGCTGCATAACGGCACCGGCTTGGGCAATGACTTTATCGGTTGGGTTACATTACCTACGGATTATGACAAAGAGGAATTTGCCCGGATTAAAGCGGCAGCCGAAAAGATCAAGAAGGACACCGACGTGTTCGTGGTCATCGGCATCGGCGGTTCCTATTTGGGAGCGCGTGCGGCCATCGAGTTCTTAAAGTCCGACCGCTATAACAATATGAAGAAGGATACTCCTGACATTTATTTTGCAGGCAACAGCATCAGCTCCACTGCGCTGGCAGAGCTGCTGGAGATCTGCGAGGGCCGGGATGTTTCTATCAACATGATTTCCAAGTCCGGCACCACCACGGAGCCTGCTATCGCATTCCGTGTGTTCCGTGAAATGTTGGAAAAGAAGTACGGCAAGGAAGAAGCCCGTAAGCGCATTTACTGCACCACCGACCGTGCCCGCGGCACTTTGAAGCAGTTGGCAGACCGGGAGGGCTATGAGACCTTTGTTGTGCCCGATGATGTGGGCGGACGTTTCTCCGTTCTCACCGCTGTGGGCCTGCTGCCTATCGCAGTCAGCGGCGCCGATATCGATGCCCTGATGGCCGGCGCAGCCGCCGCACAGGCCGAGTATAACAATCCCGACCTGGAGACCAACCCCTGCTACCAGTATGCCGCTGTGCGGAACATCCTGTACCGCAAAGGCAAGAGCACCGAGGTCATGGTCAGCTATGAGCCCTGCTATACCATGATGAACGAGTGGTGGAAGCAGCTTTACGGCGAGAGTGAGGGCAAGGATCAGAAGGGCCTGTTCCCGGCATCCGTGGTGTTCTCCACCGACCTGCATTCTATGGGCCAGTTCATTCAGGATGGCAGCCGTACCATGTTTGAAACCGTTGTCCTGTTTGATAAGGCAAAGAAAGAAATCGTGATGGGCAACGATCCTGAAAATGTGGATGGCCTGAACTTCCTGGAAGGCAAGACCATGGCCTATATCAACGAAAAGGCATTTGAAGGAACCGTGCTGGCTCACTGCGATGGCGGCGTGCCCAACGGCGTGATCCGTGTTCCCGATTTCTCCGAGGATTCCTTGGGACGGTTGATCTACTTCTTTGAAAAGGCCTGCGCAATTTCCGGTTATATGCTGGGCGTGAATCCCTTTGACCAGCCCGGTGTGGAAAGCTATAAGAAGAATATGTTTGCACTGCTGGGTAAGCCGGGCTATGAGGATGCCAAGGCTGCTTTGGAGGCAAGACTGCACAAGTGATTAACAAACCCATTATGTGGGTTTGTTGAAGAATAAAAAATTTTAGGAGGACCTCATCATGATAAATGCATTCATCGGTAAGAAAGGCTCCGGCAAGACAAAGAAGCTCATCGACTACGCCAACAAGGCAGTAGAGACCTCCAACGGTAACGTGGTGGTAATCGAAAAGGGCCTGAAGCTGACCTATGATATTTCTCACGACGCCCGCCTGATCGACAGCGATGCTTATGGCATCAAGGGTCTGGATGCTCTGGAAGGTTTCCTGTGCGGTATCTGCGCTGGTAACTACGACGTGACTGACATCCTGCTGGACTCCACCCTGAAGATCATCGGCCAGGATATGACTGCTCTTGCTGATTTGATCACCAAGGCAAAGAAGCTTTCCGAAGCAGCAAATGTGACCTTCACGCTGTCCATCTCTGCAGATGAAAGTGAAATCCCCGCTGATGTGCTGGCTATGGTCAACGTCATCTAAATTTTAAAAGGACCGCCTGCCTGTGGAATGAATGGGCAGGCGGTTTTGTTTTTTGGGAAAGGGATGAAATAGATGAAACTCATGATTGCTTCCGATATTCACGGTTCTGCGCACTACTGCCGTAAGCTGGTAGATTTGTTCCACAAGGAAAAGCCGGACCGGCTTCTGCTGTTGGGGGATATCCTCTATCATGGTCCCCGCAATGATCTGCCTAGGGAATATAACCCCAAAGAGGTGATTCCCCTTCTCAACGGCATCAAGGAATCCATTATCTGCATTCGGGGTAACTGCGATACAGAGGTGGACCAGATGGTGCTGGAGTTTCCGATTCTTGCGGAAAATTGCCTGTTGTATTGGAATGGCCGGATGATCTATGCCAGCCATGGCCACCACGTGAATCCGGAACATCCCCCATTCCTTCGGGATGGCGACATCCTTCTGAATGGACATACCCATGTTCCCAAGTGGGAACGCATGGGCAAAAATTGGTATTTGAACCCTGGATCTGTGGCGATCCCCAAAGAGAAAAGTCATCACAGCTATGCTATCCTTTTAGATGACGAAGTAATCTTTAAAACCATGAGCGGGGAAATCTATCGCAGCGAACGTTTTTCAACCGGCAAATAATGCTGGAAATAGTTGAAATTTGATGGATTTGAGAGTAAAATAAGTATGTATTCGCCTGCCTTAGTGGGCGTACAAAATAATAGGATTTAGGAGATGTTTCCTTTGAAGGTAATGGTAGAAACTTCCGCGCGTCACCTGCACGTTTCCCAGGAGGATTTGGTCACCCTGTTTGGTGAGGGTGCTGTCCTCAGCAATAAGAAAGACCTTTCTCAGCCCGGCCAGTTTGCCACCAACGAAAAGGTGGAAGTAGTTGGCCCCAAGGGTTCTTTGAAAATGTCCATCCTCGGCCCGGTTCGCCCCGAGACCCAGGTGGAGCTGGCTTTGACCGATGCCCGTAAGCTGGGAATCACCGCCCCCATCCGTGAATCCGGCGATCTGGCCGGTACCCCCGGCTGCAAGCTGGTGGGACCTGCTGGTGAGGTAGAAATCTCCAACGGCGTGATTATCGCGAAGCGTCACATCCACTTTAACCCCGACGAGGCAAAAGAGGCCGGTGTAGTGGATAAGCAGGTGGTTTCCGTTAAGCTGAACTATAACGACCGCTCCCTGATCTTTGGCGACGTGGTGTGCCGCGTGAGCCCCAAGTATGCATTGGCCATGCACATCGACACCGATGAATCCAACGCTGCCGGCCTGCCCGGAACCGTTGACGGCGAGATCATTCTGTAAATAACAAGAAAAATTCCAACATAGAAAGAAGCTGTACCGTTCCAAAGGCGATACAGCTTCTTTTTTGCTATATAAACCGGTTACCGACTAAATTCAGCCAGCTCCAAACCTTCGTTGTGTTCTTCCGCCCAGCGGATGCTCCACTCGTTGGCGAAGAGCAGCAGATAGCGCCCCTTCATGTCCTGCACCTTGCGGGTGTCGGAGGTGAGGTTCAGCTTTTTCAGGTCGATTTCCTCATTTTCAATCCAGCGGATAAACTGGTAGGGCAGGTTTTCCATTCGGATTTCCACATTGTATTCGTTTTCCATGCGGTACTTAAATACGTCAAATTGCAGGGTTCCCACCACACCGACGATAACTTCTTCCATACCGCTGTTGATATCTTGGAAAATCTGGATCGCGCCTTCCTGGGCGATCTGGGTGGTACCCTTCACAAACTGTTTGCGCTTCATGGTGTCCTTTTGATGCACCCGGCAGAATAGTTCTGGGGCAAAGGTGGGGATACCCTCAAATTTTACCTTCATTCCCGGAGAGCAAACGGTGTCGCCAATGGAGAAGATGCCCGGGTCAAATACGCCGATAATGTCTCCCGCATAAGCCTCCTCGATAATTTCGCGGCTTTGGGCCATCATCTGTTGAGGCTGCGAAAGTTTCATCTTCCGGTTTCCCTGTACGTGCTGTACTTCCATGCCCTTTTCAAATTTTCCAGAGCAGATACGCATAAAGGCAATACGGTCCCGATGGGCCTTGTTCATGTTAGCCTGAATTTTAAACACGAAAGCAGAGAATCCCGGATCAAAAGGATCCACGGTCCCTCCCTCTGTGTTCCGGGGCAGAGGAGAGCTGGTGAGCTTCAAAAAGCTTTCCAAAAAGGGTTCCACGCCGAAGTTGGTGAGGGCAGAACCGAAGAAAACAGGGGAGAGCTTTCCGTGGCGCACCTGCTCCAGATCAAATTCATATCCTGCGCCATCCAGCAGCTCCACATCATCCTGCAAAGTCTGGTACAGGTCCTCGCCCAAACGCTCCTTCATGGAAGCGTCATCCAAAGTGGCTTCAGTAGCTTCCACTTCCCGCTGACCATTATTGGCGGTAAAGGCCAGAATCTCTTTTTTCTCCCGGTCGTAAACGCCCTTAAAATCCTTTCCACAGCCAATGGGCCAGTTCATGGGGTAGGTTTTGATTCCAAGCTCATATTCGATCTCATCCAAGAGGTCATAGGGATTGCGGGCTTCCCGGTCCATCTTGTTGATAAAGGTAAAAATGGGAATATCCCGGAGCAAGCATACCTTAAACAGCTTTCGGGTCTGGGCCTCCACGCCCTTAGAGGCATCGATGACCATGACCGCCGAGTCAGCCGCCATGAGGGTACGATAGGTATCCTCCGAAAAGTCCTGGTGGCCAGGGGTATCCAGAATATTGATGCAGAAGCCCTCGTACTGGAACTGCATCACCGAAGAGGTAACAGAAATACCACGCTGTTTTTCAATCTCCATCCAGTCGGAAACGGCATGGCGGCTGTTCTTTTTTCCCTTTACAGCGCCCGCCAAGGTAATAGCGCCGCCGTACAGCAGGAATTTTTCCGTGAGGGTCGTTTTACCGGCATCGGGGTGGGAAATGATGGCAAAGGTCCGTCTCCGGTTGATTTCATTTTGCATTGCAGGCGTAAGAGCCAAAGGGGATTCCTCCATCCATTATAAAAAATCAAGATCACATATAATTTATTATTATAGCATGTTTTTTCGCGTTTTTCCAGCCGAAAGGCGACTTTATCCGGAGTTTTTTCCGTTTTTATAAGAAAAAAAGGTGCGCTGCTAAAAGCACAGCGCACCTTATAAAATTCAAAGATCAGTATCCGATCATGGGGATGGTTTTGGGCATTTCCTCCGAGGGTGCCACTTCACCATTTTTCACCTGATA
>CALWIS010000064.1 GCA_944380795.1 uncultured Clostridia bacterium
GG
This sequence comes from uncultured Clostridia bacterium, assembly GCA_944380795.1. Classification (GTDB taxonomy): domain Bacteria; phylum Bacillota; class Clostridia; order Oscillospirales; family Acutalibacteraceae; genus Heritagella_A. Next base: position 3 of record CALWIS010000064.1, read on the forward strand.
TTATGGCAGCCAGGGACACGCTCATGCCCTGAACCTGAAGGACAGCGGCGTGAACGTCATCGTGGGTCTGTATGACGGCAGCAAGAGCCGTGCCCGCGCAGAGGCTCACGGCCTGACCGTGATGAACGTGGCCGACGCTACCAAGGCCGCCGACATCATCATGGTGCTGATTCCCGACGAGCGCCAGGCCGATATGTACTATAAGGACATCGCTCCCAACCTGACCGAAGGCAAGGCCCTGGCATTTGCCCACGGCTTCAACATCCACTTTGGCCAGATTAAGCCCCCGGCAGACGTGGACGTGTTCATGATCGCTCCCAAGGCTCCCGGCCATACCGTGCGCAGCGAGTACATGGAGGGCAAGGGCACTCCCTGTCTGGTTGCTGTGGAGCAGGATGCTACCGGCCACTGCCTGGAGACCGCGCTGGCTTATGGCGCAGGCATCGGCGGCGCCCGTGCAGCCATCATGGAGACCACCTTCAAGATTGAGACCGAAACCGACCTGTTCGGTGAGCAGGCTGTGCTGTGCGGCGGCGTGACCGCCCTGATGAAGGCCGGCTTTGAAACCCTGGTGGAAGCCGGTTATGCCCCCGAAAACGCTTACTTCGAGTGCATCCACGAGATGAAGCTCATCGTTGACCTGATCTACACTGGCGGCTTCAAGATGATGCGTTACTCCATCTCCGACACCGCAGAGTTCGGCGATTATGAGACCGGCAAGCGCCTGATTACCGACGAGACCAAGAAGGAAATGAAGAAGATCCTCTCCGAGATTCAGGACGGCACCTTCGCCAGCAAGTGGATTGCTGAGAACAAGAACGGCCGTGCCCACTTCAACGCCTGCCGCCGCATTGAGGCCTCCCATCAGCTGGAGACCGTTGGCGCGGAGCTGCGTAAGATGTACGCTTGGAACGACGATAAGTACGCTGACTAAGTTTCTGTAAGGATTGTATAACAAAGCCCAGGAAGTAGAATTTCTGCTTCCCGGGCTTTTTATATGATAAATGAGTTTAGAATATTTTAGGCTTACGGCTTTACTGCATTATACAGCACTTGGTACTTAGCGTTTGCTTGAAACATTCCGCGGGTTTCTCCTTCCAAGAATAACTGATAGTTTACCATGGGTGCGCCCATGGCCACCATTTGGAACTGCTGCATTTCTGAAGAATCCCCCAGCTTTTCTGCTAAAGCGTTTTCTATCTCTTGGGCATTATCCAAATCTTTAATAGCCGGGGATTCCCAACGTTGGGTATTGGAGAAATCGTCGGTCTTGCGGAAGTCAGCATAGGTTTCGTTGAGCTTGGTTTGGAGAGCTTCTACATCTTCTTCTTTGCAAGTTCCTGAAAAAGTGAATAACCCTTCATATTCCTCAATCCCAGAGTTATCGGTCATGAATTGCAGGGCCATTACTTCAAAATCTACCCCGTACGCCGAAGGATAGTTGCCGGTGACAGTAAGGAGGTTAAAGCCATTTTGTTCGACAATTTCACAGGAGTCTTCACATTTAAGCACTTCAATGGCTTTTTCTTGGGACATCCCCCACTTGAGACCCTGGACAGGCGGGTCCCATGCAGAAAATTCTCCGTGTGTCGAGTTTTGGTTGCAGCCATAGAGGGGCAAAAGAAGGAATACCCATATCAAACCAAGGGAGAGTATCTTTTTTTTCATGAGGGATCACCAGCCTTTCTGTATTTTTCGTATATTGCCTGAGATTAATTTTACAGAATCGGCATTCCCCCTTTTCTTAATAAAAAATATTTTTTACTATTTTAATTATAGCAAAATCAATATTTTATAAATTCTTTTTACACATTTTATCAAATATAATGAAATAATTTTAATAAAAAGCTTAAAATAAAATTAATAATTATTTTTATTTTTCTCTTCCATTTTCCGGAAACATGGTGTATAATAGAGCCATCAAAAGGCGATACTTCCAGTAGCGCCAAAATTTAAAACAATGGGAGGTACCAAAAGATGGAATTCAAAGGAAGCAGAACCGAAGCCAATCTCATGGCCGCATTTGCAGGGGAGTCCCAGGCAAGAAATAAGTATACCTATTATGCCTCTAAGGCAAAGAAGGACGGTTTTGAGCAGATCGCCGCGATTTTTGAAGAGACCGCCAACAACGAAAAAGAGCATGCTAAGATCTGGTTTAAATATCTCCATGATGGTGCTGTTCCCGATACTCTGACCAATCTGGAAGATGCTGCCGCAGGCGAAAATTATGAATGGACCGAGATGTACAAGGAATTCGCTGACGTAGCGGAGGAAGAGGGTTTCAAGGAGATCGCCGCTGTCATGCGCCTCATCGCCCAGGTGGAAAAGAGCCACGAGGAGCGCTATCGCAAGCTGCTCTCCAACATTAAAGAAGATATCGTCTTTAAGTGCGACGACGAGATCGTTTGGGTGTGCCGTAACTGCGGATATATCCATGTGGGCAAGGCTGCTCCCACAGTGTGTCCTGCCTGCCGTCATCCCCAGGCCTATTTTGAGCGGAAAGCCACCAATTATTAAGAGGAACGTTCTTTTGTCCCGCAGCAGGGTTCTCTCTGCTGCGGGACTTTTTATAGAATCGGAAAAACAGCTTGTCTCCCCTTTTTTCAAATGCTATCATGAAGCCAAAATTGTGGGGAGGCAGACAACATGGAATCGTATTTTATTGGGGTGGACTTGGGCGGTACCAATATTAAGACCGCCGTGTTTGACAGTACGTTTGAAAAGTTGGGAGAAAATCGTGCCCCTACCGGCGCGGCGGATGGATGGCAGGCAGTGCTGGAACGGATGAACATTTGTGCCAAAGAATTACTGGAACAATGCGGCCTTACCATGGAGCAGGTAGCAGCGGCGGGCATGGGGATTCCCGGACTGATGGACCGAAAAGCGGGGATTTCCCAGTTTTCCCCCAATTTTACCGGCTGGAAGGATGTACCGGTGTCCCCTTGGTTCCGGGAAAAATGGGGCATACCGGTTTTTATCGATAATGATGTGCGGGTAAATTTGTATGGCGAATGGAAATTCGGCGCGGGAAGGGGCCGTGAAAACCTGGTGCTCCTCACCCTGGGGACGGGCCTAGGTTCCGGGATTGTGATGGATGGACGGGTGCTCTACGGTACAACGGGAAGCGCCGGGGAAGTGGGTCACATGAATATGTATCGAGAGGGGCGTCCCTGCCGGTGCGGAAGCTCGGGGTGTTTGGGCCGGTATGTTTCCGCCCTGGGGATGCTGCGCACCTTCCGGGAAAAGCTGGATTCCGGCAAGGAAAGCGTGGTTTCCCAATGGGTAAAAAAGCCGGAGGAGATTACCGCTAAAATGATCTCAGAGGCTTTTGATCTGGGCGATGAAACTGCCCGGGAAACTTTGACGGAAACCGGTGAGATGCTGGGGTTTGGTCTGGTAAACCTCATCAACCTGTTTAACCCGGAACGGATCATTATTGGAGGGGGCATGGCGGCTGCCGGAGAGCGCTTGTTGGCCCCAGCCCGTAAGGTGGTGCAGAAGCACGCGCTGGAAATTTCTCGCAATGCCTGCGATTTGGTAACCGCCCAGTTGGGGAACGCTGCGGGTATGCTGGGAGCGGCTTATTATGCTTTCACACAAATTTAAGAAGAGCTTGGAAACCTGGCGGCGGTGGCGGTCAGTTTTTTTCTTTGGAAAGTATTTCTGCATTTTGCTTGCATATTGGGTAAAAGTGGAAAGACCTTTGGCGGATATGAAACTGGAAGTAAGTATATTTTTGTGATATAATTTGTATGCTAACTATTTCTATCCTAATTATTTAATGAGGTGATGGAGTTGGATACCAGCTTCCACTATCTGCTGATGGCGTCTCAGTCGTTGTTTCAGCGCAAAGTAATGGCTCGTCTTGCCGACTGTGGTTTGACGGCAGGCCAGCCCAAGGTGTTGGATTATTTGGGGCTGCATGATGGCAGCGTACAAAAGGCCATTGCCGCAGGCTGCCAGATCGAGCCTGCCACCCTCACCGGGATTCTCAACCGAATGGAGGAAAAGGGACTGATTTACCGGCAGATGGAAAACGGAGACCGCCGTTCCCTGCATGTTTACCTGACACAAGCGGGAAAGCAAAAGCAGCAGCTGGTGCGGCAGGTGTTGGAAGATCTGACCCAGGAGCTTCTGATGGACATACCGCTGGAGGAACAACAAGTGCTGATGGCGTGTCTCATGAGGATTTGCAGTAAAATGATTGATACGGAGGTATTGCAGTGAGCAAATAGGAACTTTTTCGCAGGTATGTGTTTTTCGTGGTGGGATTGTTTGTGAATTCCCTGGGCATTAGCTTCATTACCAAGGCAAACCTGGGCACGTCCCCCATTTCCAGCATCCCCTATACGCTGAGTTTGGGATTTCCCTTATCTCTGGGGATGTTTACCATGATTTTCAGCGTGCTGCTGATGGTCATCCAGCTAATCATCCTGCGCAAAAGGTTTTCCAAAGAGCTTTGGCTGCAGCTTCCTATTTCGGTGCTGTTTTCGGCCTTTATCGACCTGACCATGGCCATGCTGTTCTTTATTAACCCCCAGACCTATGGGATGCAGATGGTTTCTTTGCTGGTTGGCTGTGTGATTTTAGGCTTCGGCGTGTTTATGGAGATGGCGGCCAACGTGGTGATGCTGCCCGGCGAATGTACGGTGCGGGCCATTTCCTCCACTTGGAATACTGATTTTGGCAAAACCAAAATTGCCGTGGATGTGACCATGGCGGTATCGGCAGCGGTGTTGGGCATAGCCCTTTACTGGGAGATTGCCGGTGTTCGGGAGGGCAGCCTGATTTCCGCTTTGCTGGTGGGCTTTTTGGCAAGAACCTTTAACCGGAAGATCGGTGAGCCGGTACAGGGCCTTCTCCGGGACCGTGTGGAAGAAAGAGCTTCGGCTGATTGTGAATGCTGATATAAAAAATCCCTCAGGATTTCTACAGGTGCTCATAAGAAAGTGATTTGAAAGAATTACGATTATGGCATCTGTCAGGCAGGATTGGGCAACGAAGAAATACGCCGTATTCAGCAGATTTTGCTGGATACGGCGTATTTTCTTGCCTATTTACG
>CALWIS010000065.1 GCA_944380795.1 uncultured Clostridia bacterium
GCCATGGGGACAAAGCATTGCAGCAGGAGCCGTTGTTCACGGAACTGGGCAAAAAGTATGGCAAGAGCAATGCCCAGGTTATCCTGCGCTGGCACATTCAGGATGGCAATATCGTGATCCCCGGCTCCAAGAACCCGGCCCATATTAAGGACAATCTGGATCTGTTCGATTTCTCTCTCACCGATGAGGAGATGGCGCAGATTGCCGCGATGGACAGGAAAAAACGCTACTACACCAGCACCCCCGCCATGCTGAAAGCCTATGCGGAAATGGTGCCGGATGTGGACGGGCAGAAATAAGGAGGAATTTTTCATGCGTAAGAATTTTGGAGTAAAGTCCTGGTTTTACCCTCTGCCGGTGCTGATTATAGGCACCTATGATCAAAACGGCGCTCCTGACGCCATGAATGCCGCATGGGGCGGCCTCTATGACGCTGATAAGGTGGTACTCTGTCTGAGCACCAGCCACAAGACCACAAAGAATATCTTGGCCAAAGGCGCTTTTACCGTCAGCTTTGCCGATGCCTCCCATCTGGTCGCGGCAGATTATGTGGGGATGGTATCGGCCAATAACGAGCCGAAAAAGATGGAGAAATCCGGTTTCCATACCACAAAGAGCGAGTTTGTGGATGCTCCCCTGATGGAGGAGCTGCCGGTAGCGCTGGAGTGCAAATTCCTCAAGGTGAACGAGGACGGCAACATCATCGGCCAGATTGTGAACGTGAGCATTGACGAAAGTGTGCTGGACAGCGAGGGGAAACTGGATATGGAGAAATTCCAGCCGATCTCTTTTGAGCCGGCGAACAACGGTTACCATCGGCTGGGCGAGCGCGTGGGCAATGCCTTCAGCGATGGCGGCAGGTTGAAATAAGGGGGCATCGAATATGCAGAAGGAATTCCACAATCTATTTCCACAGGGCGGCCCCAATACGGTAGCCGGGCAGTATTTTAGCGGAGCCAGCTATCTCTGCCCTTTAAGCGACATGGGCGTTTCTGTTGCCAATGTCACCTTTGAACCGGCCTGCCGAAACAACTGGCATATCCATCATGACGGCGGCCAGATCCTGCTTTGTACAGCAGGGCGCGGATATTATCAGGAATGGGGAAAGTCCGCCGAGGAGCTGCACCCTGGCGATGTGGTCAACATCCCACCGGAGGTAAAGCATTGGCACGGAGCCGCCCCGGACAGTTGGTTTGCCCATGTGGCGATTTCTGTTCCGGGAGCTAAGGCTGAGTGGCTGGAGCCTGTGGACACAGAGGAATACGCAAAGCTGAAATAAGTGAAAGAAAGGAGCTTTTTTATGGACAAAGTAACGGCTGGCAGAGATGCCATGAGCAAATTCGCTCCCAAATTTGCGGAGCTCAACGATGATGTCCTTTTTGGAGAGGTTTGGTCACGGGAGGATAAGCTCTCGCCACGTGACCGCAGCCTGATCACGGTATCCGCCCTGATGGCCAGTGGGATTTTGGATACCTCCCTGCTCCACCACATCCAGCGGGCGAAGGCAAACGGCGTCACCGCCACCGAGATGAGCGAGGCGCTGACGCAGCTTGCATTTTATGCAGGGTGGCCCAAGGCTTGGGCGGCACTGCGGATGGCAAAAGATGTCTATGGGGAGGAATAAGATGGAGCGGCCTTTTGTGGTGTGCCACATGCTGGCTTCCCTGGACGGCAAAATCGACGGGGCATTTTTTGGCGCGCCGCAGACTGCCCCCGCCCTCCAGGTATACGGTGAACTGCGCGGGTTTTACAGCTGCCAGGCCACCCTGTACGGCACCACCACCATGCTGGGCGGCTATGTCGACGGGCGTGTCGGTGCGCTTTCTGTCGGTGATGCTTTACCGCAAAAAATGGACTGGGTGAACCCCACAGGGAAAGCTCTGGGTAATTTTATAGTATCCGTGGACCCTGTGGGAGAATTGGCTTTTTCCTCTTCGATCCTTGAGAAGAAGGGCCGCCCCGCCGCCCATGTGATCGAGGCGCTGACGGAACAGGCATCGCCGGAGTATCTTGCCTATTTGCAAAGGCAGGGAATTTCTTATGTGACTGTAGGGAAGGAGCGGCTTGACTGCACCCTCCTTTTGCATAAGCTGTATTCCCTGTTTGGCGTGGAGAAGCTGATGCTGGCGGGCGGAGGTATCGTCAACTGGTCCTTTGCTTCAGAGGGCTTGGTGGACGAGTTCAGCTTGGTGGTCGCTCCGGTGGCGGACGGCGGCAGCGGCGTTTCCTGTTTTGAGCAGGCACACTTCCTGCCCTCAGCTGCGCCTGTTCCGTTCTATTTGAAAAGCGCCGAAACACCAGCGCAGGATGTGCTGTGGCTGCGTTATATCCATGTTTAAGGCAGCTATATCGTGCGCTTTTGATAGATTTGAAAGTATTTGCTTTTGAGAGGAGGAAAAATGATGCTTAAAAACCAAAACCGTTTTCTTTTGGTATCCATTTTATGCCTGTCCGTTTGTCTGAGCGGGTGCGGTGCAGGAGAACAGGCAGAAGCGGTGAGCCAGCAAGCTGTCTCTGCCTCAGAGCCATCTTCACAGGAAGAAACAACCGCTTCATCTCTCCCGGAGGCAGGAACAGAAATTACTACAAACGGCGGCGAGGTTATCCCGGTTTCCTCTCTGGAGCACCAGGACGAAGCTGCGGATTCTGTCGTGTATTATACATCCCAGATCACCCCTGAAGCGATGGCAGCTGTTTATGAGGCACTGGGCGAGGGTCTTTCCGGTGAAAATATTGCGGTAAAGCTGTCCACCGGAGAGCCGCCTGCCAGCAATTACCTGGATCCGGCGCTCATTGCCGATCTGGTCAGCCTGGTGGACGGAACCATTGTAGAGAACAACACCGCCTATGGCGGACAGCGGGCCTCCACCGCCATGCATTATCAGGTTGCAGAGGATCATGGATTTACAGAGATTGCAGACTTTGTGGTGATGGATGAAGATGGCTCCGTGACCCTGCCGGTGGAAGGCGGGACACAGTTGACCGAAAACCTGGTAGGAGCTCATTTCCCGGAATATGATGGATATTTGGTGCTCTCTCATTTCAAAGGCCACGCGATGGCGGGAATGGGCGGAGCCATCAAAAATATCTCTATCGGGATGGCATCGCAGGAAGGAAAGTGCCTGAGCCATACCGCAGGGGAAAGTCATACCAGTCCCTGGGGCGGCGAGCAGGACCCGTTCCTTGAATCTATGGCAGAAGCTGGAAAATCGGTCATGGACGCTCTGGATGGGAATATGCTGTTTGTCAGCGTAATGAACCATCTTTCGGTAG
>CALWIS010000066.1 GCA_944380795.1 uncultured Clostridia bacterium
TACACGCAATAATAAACCCTGTCTTGCTGCGGAAGGTATCCCGCAGACGGGTTTGTTCCTTCTCTTTCAATCTTCTCACTCCTTTGCCGCTTTAGACATATTCCACGGCACCTTCTATTATACACAATTCCCCCTTCCCTGACAAGATTTTTGCAGGATTCCTCTTTATCTTTTTCATTTTCTCGCTTGACCACAGGCTTTTTTTCAAAAACAAGTTTTAAAAAGAACCATTCCTGGAAACAGGCTGCATCCTTACTATAAAATTCTTGGTTTTTTCTGCTTTCTCTGCACCACTTAAAACAACACAAAAATCATTTTATTATAATCGAAATATGATATACTATTAACAAAGGGATATCAAATCTATAAAAGGAGGTCTGTTTATGAAAAGAAACTGCTGCCGGCTGCTGGCCCTTGCCGCTGCCCTCACACTGCTTCTCTCCGGCTGCACCTCTGCCCCTGCCACTTCCGGGGAGGATTCCCAAAGCACCGCTCCGTCAAGCTCGGAGCCCAGCGCCACCCCAGAGCAGGAGGCTACCCCTGCCCCAACCCTTACCCAAGAGGAAAAAGAGAATATCGTGGCCCAAATCAAATCCAATTGTGGCATCCCGCCCCGGGCGCTGCTGGACCTTTCCGCTTCCACTGCCTTTACCCAGGAGGAGGTACGGGAAGCTTGCGGGGAGCCTGACGCCGCCATTACCTGTACCCTTCCCAACGACGAGTTAAACCAGGGGCAGTCCGTGACGCGGACCGTGCTTTTCTGGCAGGTGGATTTTGACGACAAGGAGCAATGCCGTGTGGCTGTATTCCACGAAAATCAAGACGCACAGGCCGATTCTCCCTACCTGTACTTCTTTTATGCTCCTCTCTTCCCCACCTCTGCGGCCCAAGAGGTAAAAGCCGGTATGACCCGGGAACAGGTGCAGAAGCTGCTGCCGGATGGGGTAAATTTTGACGAGGAAGGAACCGCGTTGCTGTGCCCCTTGGAGGACGATACTCTATTGTGGGTTACCTTTGACGGCGACGAAGTAACCGACACGCAGCTTTGGAAATAAATGCCCCGATACAACAAAAGCGCCCCCGAACCCTCGGGAGCGCTTTTTTACTGCTTAAAAGAACCGGAAAAAGAACAGGTAAAACACCAAAAGGAACACCAAGATTACAACAATAAAAACCGGCACAAATACCACCAGTGCCGCTAAAATCATGGCTGTACGGTCTTTTTTTTCCAGGGGTAATTCCTCGCGTTCCTTTCTAAACCGCTCCTCCGCCTTTTTGACATCGATGACGCGGTTGATCTTTTTTCCGAAAAACATGGGCTTTTATCCTTTCTTCTTGTGCAGGGGGAAGTGGCAGGCAACATAGTGGTTATTACCCACATCAATCCACTCCGGCACTTCATCCTTACACTTCTGCTGGCAATAGCGGCAGCGGGTGTGGAACTTACAGCCAGAGGGCGGGCTCACCGGGCTGGGAATATCGCCTTCCAGCAAAATCCGCTCCCGCTTGTCCTCCTCGTCCACCACGGGAATAGCGGAGAGCAGGGCCTCAGTGTAGGGGTGCATGGTATTATCAAACAGCTCCTGAGTGGGGGCCAGCTCTACCATGTTGCCCAAATACATAACGCCGATACGGTCGCTGATATATTTCACCACGCTCAGGTCATGGGTAATAAACAGATAGGTCAGATTCTGCTTTTCCTTCAAATCGGAAAGCAGGTTCAAAATCTGAGACTGAATGGACACATCCAGAGCGGAAACCGCCTCGTCGCACACCACGAACCGGGGGTTCAAAGCCAAGCTTCGGGCAATGCCGATACGCTGGCGCTGACCGCCGGAGAACTGGTGGGGATACCGGCCAAACATATAGGTAGCCAGACCGCAATCCTCCATCACCTGGAAGATATAATCCCGCATAGCCTGATCGCCGCGCTTGTAGATTCCGTGGGAGGTCAGGCCCTCACCGATAATCTGGCCCACCGTCATGCGGGGGTTCAGAGAGGAATACGGGTCCTGGAAAATCAGCTGCAAATCTTTGCGCAGCACACGGATCTCTTCCTTGGAGAGTTTCTTCAGGTCGATCTCCTTGCCGTCTTTATGGTAAATCACATCGCCATGAGTTTGGGGATACAGCTGTAAAAGGGTACGTCCAAAGGTAGATTTACCGCAGCCGGATTCACCCACCAGGCCCAGAGTTTCACCCTCGTAAATATCCAGGGTGATTCCGTCGTTAGCCCGCACATAGCGCTGCTTTTCGCGAAATTTCGTCTTTTTTACAGGGAAGTACTGCTTCAGGTCGCGAACCTGCAGCAGGACTTTACGCTCTTCATTCTGCATTTCCGTTTCTCACCGCCTTCTCTGCATAAAAACACCGGACGAGATGGTTGGGCGCTACCTCCTGCAGGGGAGGCTCAGCCTCTTTGCACTTCTGAGTGCAGTACTTGCAGCGCGGGGCAAATTTACAGCCCTGAGGCAGGTACAGAGGATTAGGCACCGCACCGGGAATGGCCTCCAGCCGCTGCCCCTTGGGGGTATTCAAGCGGGGAATGGAGATCATCAGACCCTCGGTATACGGGTGGGAATACACGCCGTTGTGGAAAATGGTCTTAGCGTCGGCTTTTTCTACGATCTGCCCGCAGTACATAACAGCCACTTCATCCGCCATCTCATGAATAACGCCCAGATCGTGGGTGATAAACAGGATGGAGGTGCCGGTCTGCTGCTTGAGTTCGTTCATCAGCTTCAAGATCTGTGCCTGAATGGTCACGTCCAAAGCGGTGGTAGGCTCGTCGGCAATGAGCAGCTTGGGCTTACAGGCCAGGGCCATAGCAATCATGACACGCTGACGCATACCGCCGGAAAGCTGGAAGGGATACTGCTTGGCTACACGATCCGGGTTAGGGATCTTAACATCAGAAAGCAGGCTGACCACCTTGGCCCGAGCTTCTTTTTTGCTGAGCTTTTGGTGAATCCGCAGCACTTCGGCAATCTGCCGCTCTACAGTAAACACCGGGTTCAGGGAGGTCATAGGCTCCTGGAAAATCACGGAAATCTCATTGCCGCGGATGTGATACATATCCTTATCGGAAGCCTTGAGAATATCGCGGCCGTTAAAGGTGATGTCGCCGCTCTCGATATAGCCGTTGCCGTCCAACAGCTTAATAATGCTCATAGCGGAAACGCTTTTTCCGGAGCCGGACTCACCCACAATACCCAGAGTCTTACCGGCCTCTAGGCTGTAGGTAACGTCGTTTACCGCCTTGACGATACCCTTTTTCGTTTTGAAATAGGTATGCAGGTTTTTCACTTCAAGCAAACTCATAGTGCGGCTCACCTCTCTTTCGACTTAGGATCGATGGCGTCGCGCAGGCCATCGCCAATACAGTTGATACTAATGGTGCAGATACCCAAGACAGAAGCCGGGAATACCCAACGCCACCAGTAGTTTTCAATAACCTGTCCGTTCTGCGCACCGGTAAGCATATTACCCCAAGTAGCGTTGGGCTCATTAACGCCGAATCCGATAAAGGACAGGGAGGACTCGGTCAACATACAGGTTGCAAAATCCAAAGTAGCGTTTACGATAATAACCGTAACGATATTAGGCAAAATATGGCGGAAGATAATGCCAAATTCCTTTACGCCCAATGCGCGGGCTGCGGTAACAAACTCCTGCTCGCGCTCTGCCAGCACGCTGCCGCGCACCAACCGAGCAATGCCAGGCCAGGAGAGCAGGCCCAAAATACACATGATAAGAATAATACGCTGGGTCTCGCTGATGCTGTTGCCCAGAATAGACGAAAGAATAATACAGAAGGGCAGGAACGGGATAGACGAAACAATTTCTGCCAAACGCATGAGCAGGTTGTCCACCTTGCCGCCCTTATAACCGGAGATACCGCCGATCATGATACCAATGATACTGGAAATGATAACGGCAATGGCGCCCACGGTCATGGTCATGCGGCCACCTACCAGCAGACGACGGAACACATCGCGTCCAAAAGCGTCGGTACCCATCAGGTAGCCTTTCAGGCCCCAGGAAGTAACTTTTCCGCTTTCGCTGATAGCATAGTTGGCATAATAACCGGCATCCACTTCCGAAATCTTCTCGCCCACAGAAGGAGCGCTGGCTTGGCCGTGGGTGTTGTCACCCCAGCTGTAAAGAGTGCCGTCATTCAGGATGGCGGTGTAGTGGTAACGACCGCCGGAGATGGAAGCAACCTGCCCCTGAATCTCTTCCGGAACGTTCATTGTCTTTTTAATGTTATTACCCCAAGTATACACTTTACCATCAGAAGTAACAGCGGCGGCGCTTTCGTCTGTCAGAGCCAGATCCACCACATTGCCCTGAATCTCTTCGGGAATGTTGGTATAAGCGGAGCTCTTATTGGTGAGCGGTACTACTTCACCGTCTTTGGTCAACGCCATCACGATATTGGTGCTGGTGGCAAACTTATCGATGTTGCCCTGTACCCCTTCGGGATAGGTGATATTTACCAGATACTGGCTGCCCCAGTTATACATCTCGCCGTCCTCGGTAAGGGCCAGAGAGATCTGATAGCCTGCGGCGATCTGCTTGATCTTGTTGCCGCCGGTGCGCAGCTCCATGGGAACAGATTCCAGACCCATGCGGTTATTACCCCAAGTAAAAATCTGGCCGTTCTCGTTGACCGCCACCACATGGTCCAGGCCAGCAGAAATCATGGTCAGCTTGCCGGTCTCTTCGTTAGAGGGGATATTCTTCAGTTTATCAGTGGGGAAGGTGCCCCATTCATACACGTTGCCGTCCTTGTCCAGGCCCACCGAGAAGGTGCTGCCCACAGAAAGCTGCTCTGCGTTGTTGGCCAGCTTAGAAGGAACGCTGAGCATATTGAAGCCAGGAGCTACGTTAGCCTGGGTCACATCCTGATAGTACAGATCGATAGGGAAGAAAAAGGGAAGGATCACACAACATAGGAAGATCACTACAAACAGTGTCAATCCAGTTACCGCGATCTTATCGTGGATAAAGGAACGCACCACCATCTGCAGGGGGCTCTGGAGCACTTCCTCCTCTTCCTGCGGAAGCCCGCCCATAACCATACGCTGGGCAGCCTTGGAAGCGGTAGAGCGCCGCGGGGCTCTTTTCTTTTTATTCAGCATTTGTTTGCCCCCCTTTTAGTTCTCAAGGCGGACACGGGGATCCACCAGTGTATAGGCAATATCCATCAATACGTTTCCTGCCAAAGACAAAACCACATAGAACATCTGCATGGTAAGCACCACAGCAAAGTCACGCTGCATCAGGCTATCAATAAGCATTTTGCCGAGGCCAGGAATTAAGAAAACAGACTCAATAACAATCGAGCCGCCAAACAGGCCGATAATCCACCAGGTTGTGATGGTTACCACCGGAATCAGCGCGTTACGGAAAGCATGGATATAAATGACGGTTTTTTCCCGCAGGCCCTTAGCCCGGTCGGTCTTGATATAATCCATGCGCAGCACATCGATCATGGAAGCGCGCACATAACGGGTAATACCGCCGATACCGGAAACCGACATGACCAGCACCGGCAGAACCATGTGCCATGCCATATCCAAGGCTCCCTGTACTCCCCCGGCATCCATGCCTGCGGTTTTTAAACCGCTGATGGGGAAAATCGGGATCTTTACTGCAAAGGTAAAAATCGCAAGCAAAGCGATAATAAAGCTAGGGATACTATAGCCCACAATGGTGACCACCTGTACCACTTTATCGAAGACGCCGTTTTTCCGTACGGCAGTCACGATTCCCAGCGGAATAGAAATCAGGAACACCACAAACATGGTGAACAAATTGAGCAGGATGGTATTTGTCATAGGGGAGCTGATGATCTGGATAACTTCCTTTTTATACTGGGTGGAGTATCCAAAGTTACCGGTAAGCATATTGCCCATCCAGGAAAGATACTGTACCGGCATAGGCTTATCCAGCCCCAAACGCTGATAAGTCTGATCATACAAAGCCTGATAAGCATCGGGCTTCATACTGGTCTTACTGTCGCCCAGCATAATATCCACCGGGTCACCGGGCATACATTTGTAGATCGCGAACATCAGGATCGAAATGATAAAGAATACAAAAACGATGTAAATCAATCGTTTCAGTAGGTATCTTCCTTTTCCCATTCACCTTTCCTCCATTTCAAATTTGCGGTAAAGCCGCCTGTTGGAAAAATTATGGCCGCCTTTGGGCTGCCTGCATACAAAAGGGCATATGTCCTTTTTCCAGCGCAAAGGCGCTGGGCCTACTGGGTCACACCCTAAAAGGGTTCTATTACTTTACCCCATAAGGGGTATCCGTACTACTTAACACCGAGCATCTCCGGGACAACCTGCTTTCCCCATTTTCATCATGATTTTGATCTTTGCACGATTTTGTCCCCTTGGTACCGGCAAAAGCCTCCCGGTGCTCTAAACGTGTTGATTTTCAAATTAACATGCATACCCACCCTGTTTAGGGAATTCCAACCCCATATAGTGCGGTACGCTGTGCTTTTATTGATGGTCCCAGTAACAAACAATGCTGGCTCAAAGCCTCATACAAAGTTCTATTTTCCAGCCTTTACAGGCCAACCCCTCCACAACTAAAACTATACATTATTTGTTTCCCAAAATCCATCTTTTTGCAATAGAATATGCTATTCCCATTACTTTTTTCCTGGTGATTTTTGGATACTGGTTTTTTCCAGTTCTTACACAAATACGGTTGTTTCTGTCCTGTAGGCAAAAACTTTTAGCAAAAGAAAATTCGGCGGAACCCGCGCAGCGCGAGGTTCCGCCGGATACGTTTCTTATTCCTCTACCCAAGCATCGAGAACGGCTCTAGACCACTCCCAAACGGAGGTGGACTCCCAGCCCTTCAGCTTTGTGGAGTAGAAATCATAATATTCGTCGGAATACAGGGGGATATCAGGCAGCTTTTCATTCCAAACCTTCATGAAGTTCTGCCATGCGGGCAGCCAAGAATCGTTGTCGTCATAAGCGATAGGCTTCAGAGCCTCGGTAGCAGCCTCCAGCTCTTCATCAGCAATCCAGTTGCTGTTGTAACCGCCCTGCATCCATACCGGATCGGTGGAGTAGTAGTACCAGGGGGAGCTTGCCAGGGAGAACCCGACAGCCAGGTTATACATGTTGTAGATCTTGTCGCCAGTGTGGGTGATTGCGTTCTGCAGGGTGGGGAAGTCCATGGTGGTGGCCTTCAGCTCCATGCCAGCCTCAGCCATAGCCTCGGGCAGCATGGTGGCCAGCAGCTCGGAAACGGGGTTGCCGTCGGTGTTAGCCCATTCAATGGTCAGGGGCTTCAGCTCGCCGTCAACTTCCTTATAACGGGTGCCGGTGCCGGAGTAAGCGCTGCCGTCAGCGTTCTTGTTCCAGCCGTCAGCCTCCAGCAGCTTCTTGGCTTCTTCAATGTTCTTCTCGTAGGTGTTCAGGTTCTGATCGATCCAATCCTTAGACTCCTGATACTCCCACTGAGCCAGGCCGTAGTAGCCGTGCACCACAGCAGCATAACCGCCGCTGTACTGACGAGCAAACTCGTTGCGGTCCAAGCAGTAAGCGATAGCCTGACGGACGTTCTGAGAATCGGTGGGGAACTGGCTGCAGTCGAACTGAATCTTGCCGTAGCCGTTACGGAAGTAGGTGGTCTTCTGAGCCTTGCCTTCGTCCACCAGATCCAGGCCAGCTTCGATGGTGTCGGCGCCGCTGCTCTGGAACAGCAGGTCAACGGAACCGGAAGCCAGCTCGTTCATCATGGTGTCGTTCTTAACGGTCTTAATAACGATCTTCTCGATCACGGGCTTCACGCCGCGATAGTCGCCGGCATACTTGGGGTTCACCACGAGGGTACCCTGACGGCTGGCGATGTCGTAAGAATCAAACAGATAGGGGCCGCAAGTAACCTTGGGGTTATAACGATAACCGGTATCGGGATCGTTAATGGTCTTCTGCAGCAGCTCAGCGGTAAAGTCGCCGGTAATGGTAGCGCCATCCTCGGTGTCCTCTACGTCGCAGTCCGGTGCGATCACGTGCATCGGGCGGGGAGCAGCGCTGGCATAGGTGATGTCATAGTGGTAGGGCAGTTCCTCGGCCTTTACGGTCACGGAGTAGGTCATGTCGTCTACCAGGTGCACACCGGCAAAAGCCTTGGTGTCGCCGGCAAAGAACTCGTCATAGCCTACCAGAGAATAACCAGCCTGGCTGGGATAGCCGTCAACCTGGTTCATCTCGGGGCTGCTCTCCAGCAGCAGCTGGAACACATAGTCCTTAGCAGTGATGGGGGTACCGTCGCTCCATACCAGACCGTCGTTGATGGTCACGGTGTAGGTCTTGGTGCCATCCTCATTTTCCTTCTCCTCGTGGCTCTTTACCACGGTGGAGTCATACACATAAGCGCCTTCCTTGTCGGAGGTTACAGTGCCCAGACCATGAATCAGGTCATACAGCTTGTAGTTGGTGGCGTTATTGTTATAGCTGGCATCGTAGAAATCGTTCTCCAGATCGGTAATAGTACCGATAACCAGCTGGCCGGTAGGCTCAGTAGGCCGAGTGGATTCCTCTTTGCTCTCTTCTCCGGAGGTGTCGCTGGACTGGGACGAACTGTCATTGTTTGTTACGCCCTCATCCTGTGCGCAGCCTGCAACAGAGAACGCCATGGCGCCTGCTAAAACCAGGGCCAGCAGTTTCTTCAGTTTCATGCTCGTCTTCCTTTCATTCTTTCTCCGGCGTAAATTTTGCTCCGCAACACGAAAACGCTTGTTCCACATAAGCGCAGATAGAAGCACTTTACAGAACTTTTTTCGTTTTACAGGACAACCGGAATGGTGTATCCTTGGTTGATCATCCGCTCTCCGCTTATTGGCGGGGGGACGGCGGATGTCCCAAGGAGGAAACATCTTAGTTATTATAGCAAAAACCCATTCAAATATCAATATGTCAAGGACAAAAATATTAACGCAAAATGAAAAACTCGGGAAACAATCCGTCTCCCGAGTTTTATTTGCTTTTAAATTTCCCCGTTTTTATGGGATTATTCCGCCGTTAATTTTTCCATTTCTGCAATTAGACTATCAAACAAATGCAAAGCGTCGTTAATGGGCGCCGGGGTGGAGATGTCCACACCCGCTCCCCGCAGCAGGGAAACCGGGTCGGTGGAGCAGCCGCCGCTGAGGAATCGCAGGTAGTCCTCCACCGCAGGCTTACCTTCCCGCAAAATGCGCTGGGAAAGGGCAATAGCGCAGGCAAAGCCGGTAGCATACTGATATACATAGAAATTATAATAGAAATGGGGAATTCTGGCCCACTCCAAAGCGATTTCGGGGTCGGGCTCAATATCTTCGCCGTAATACAGGCGGTTCAGCTCGCCATACTTTTCACACAGAGCTTCCGCGGTAAGGGCCTCGCCCTTGCGGGTCTGCTCGCTGCACCACAGCTCAAATTCGGCAAACATGGTCTGGCGGTACAGAGTGGTGCGGAACTGCTCCAGGAAATAGTTGATGAGATAAGCCCGGCGGTGGGGATCCTGGGTCTGGCCCAGCAGATACTGCATGAGCAGCGCCTCGTTGCAGGTGGATGCCACCTCTGCCACAAAAATCACATACCCGGCATAGGTAACGCTCTGGGTGTGGTTGGAGAGGTAGGAGTGGAGGGCGTGGCCCATTTCGTGCACCAAGGTAAAGGCATCGTTGAGGGTATCGGTATAGTTCAGCAGCACAAAGGGATGCGCGCCATACACACCGGCGGAATACGCGCCGGAACGCTTGCCAATATTCTCATACACATCGATCCAGCGGTTATCAAAGCCCTCGTTGAGGATTTTCAAATAGTCCTCGCCCATGGGAGCCAGCGCTTTCCGGGCCAGGTCCTTGCCCTCTTCAAAGGAAACCTTCATATCCGCATCGGCAATGATAGGAGTATACAGATCATAATAGTGAAGCTTGTCTACTCCCAGCAGGCGCTTGCGCAACCGCACATACCGGTGCATGGCGGGCAGGTTGTCATGCACGGCCTGGATGAGGTTGTGGTAGATCTCCACTGGTACCTCGGTGCGGGAAAGGGCGGCGTGGAGAGCAGAGGGATATTTGCGCACATCGGCAAAGAATTGCAGCTGCTTCATCTGGGCGCCCAGCACGGCGGAAGCCGTGTTGCGGAACTGGCCATATACACCATACAAAGAACGGAAAGCGGATTCCCGCAGGGTGCGATCCGGGGACTGCATCATGGCAATATAGCTGCCGTGGGTCACCTGGTGCTTGTTGCCTTCGCTGTCCACTGCGTCGGGATACACCATATCCGCGTCGTTAAGCAGGGAGAAAATCTCGTGGGGGCTCTGGGCCATTTGTCCGGTGGCAGCCAGCAGCGCTTCTTCCTGGGCGGAAAGGGTGTGCTCCTTTTTCCGGCGGATACGGGTCAAGGCTAGGCGGTAGTGCTCCAGCCCTGGCTCCTGCTGGTAAAAGCGTTCCATGGTCTCGTCGTCAATGGCCAGCACCTCGGGAATCTCAAAGGACGTGGCCTTGTCCAGTTCCACTATAAAGTTCTGGGCCTGGGCGCTCATCTCCTGATACACCGGATTGCGGGTATCCTCGTCCTTTTTGCGGAAGGCATAGGAGATCATGGGGTCCCCTGCCCGGTCTATCTCGTCCAACAGGCGCAAAAAGTCCAGCAGGCTGGCTGCACTCTCCCCTAACCGGCCCTCATAGCCGCGCACCTGTTTCAGCATTCCCCGCATCCGGGCAAGCTCCTGCCGCCAGGCATCGTCACTGGGGAACAAATCGGTAATTGCCCAGGTAAAGCGAGGATCTACCTCGCTCCGGGCAGAAATCGTATGTGCCATATACAAGTCTCCTTGTTCTGAATTTCACCCTGTTTTCTGCCGGGTTTCGGCAGCTAGGGTGATTGCCAACAGCGGTTTTCGCCGTTCTGTTTCCTATTATACAACATCTCAGGAGAAAAAGGCATCTTTTTTCTTTTCCTTATCTGCTTTCACTTTATTATAGGGGATTATGTTTCAATCATCGCTACATCGTATTCTATAAAGCTCGATAGAACAGATTAGGGCTTATTTGAAAAATTTTTTAAATATGTTTCTCGGCATTGAGTTTGGACAAAAGTGCTACTGTCTCGTCCTGTTCCTCTATAGGTAGGAATACTTGTCTGCCGTTCTCGTCCGTCACGCCAGTAATTTCAAAAGTATCAAACGGCTTTCCGGTGTCCATATCACGCAGAGGAATTTTGAAGCGTACCGCCTTTAAAATGCACCCGTGGCTGTCGTCCGGAAAAACATCTACGCGGTCTATCATAGCTATTGCTTCTTCTATATGAAATGACTATAATCAACAATAGGAAAGGAATGATACCATGAAGAAGAAAATAGTCAGTATACTTTTCGCTCTATGCCTGTCAGCCTGCCTGCTGACTGCCTGCGGCGGAAATGACAAAACAACAGAAAGCAGTTCAGAAACAAAGGCAGAAACAACCGTATCTGCGAAAGACAAAGAAGACGATTCCAAAAAGGAAGAATCGGAAAAAGAAAAGGAGTCCGAAACAGCCGACAAAAAGAAAGACGAGACAG
>CALWIS010000067.1 GCA_944380795.1 uncultured Clostridia bacterium
AGGTTTTGCCCTTATATTTTCCTTTGGTGTATTGACGTTCAATAATAGCACCATGGGCAGCCTGTACAATGGTCTTATCGTTTTGGTAGCTTTTGCTCACTTTGCCCCCACCTCCCAGTGCTGCATAAACGGAGAGCCGTAGTCACACTTTTTAATGCTGCTGATGGTAAAAGCCTCATGCCCGGAAACGATTTCCCGAATAGGCACCATTTCCGGGTCATCCTCCACGATCCCCCGAATAATGTAATCCCGTCCGGAGGCTTTCCCGGGCAAAGCGGAAGATGACAGAGACGAAAACGGGATATACACCGCAATAGAATCTACTGCGGTGCTTCCAGTTTTGTTGACGTTGGCGGCCCGGGTGTCCTCCCAGTGTACGGCCTCTGCCGTGAAACGCTGGTACCTGTCTTTCCCCACGGCCATATACAGAGTGCAGCTTGCGTTCGTCAGCATTCAGCACACCCCCGCATACCGCAGCGGATGGAAAAGAGGCAGGTACAGGGAGACGGCCTGCCCAATCTCGGTCCTCTTCCCCACCTCCCACTCGGTGCTACTCCGGTAAGTGACAGACTGCCCTCCTACGCTCTCTGATGCGACCCCGGCGGCATTCTGGGTAACTGCTGCCTGATACCGCCCCACCACCTCCGCCGCAGCACACACCGCCATCTGGACTTCCTCTGTCACCCGCTCCGGGTGTCCGGTTAACCGTCCAAAGGTCAGTTGATCGATATAAGCCGAGGCCTCCCGGGCGGTTCTCGTCCAGTCGGCCTCCTCGATCTGATTGCCGCCATAGGTGGCGGTATAAAATTCATAGTCCGCATAGATCATGCAGCTTCCCTCCTTTATCAGGCGGGAGGTGTGATCTTCCCGGTGATGGTCTGCGGCTCCCCTTCGGTCAGGTTGATGGTGATAGTCAGGTTGTTTTCGCCGTCGATGGAGCCGGTGATGGAGGCAATTCCCACACCATTCTTACCCGCAGGCCCCTGAGCGCCGGTATCACCTTTATCGCCCTTGTCTCCTTTAGGACCAGCAGGGCCTGGCTCCCCCTGGGGGCCTGCGGGACCTTGTGGGCCTGCCGTACCTTCACCGGGCGTGTACTTTTCCGCGATATCCTCTATCACACCGGCGATAGAGTCTTTGTCACTTTCCTGGCTCGTCAGCTTCTGGCAGAGGGCTTTCAGCGCATCTTTGATACTCATAAGTTACCCTCCTTATTCCTGATCGATGGCCACCAGAGAAACGGTCGGGTTTGCTGCACCGCTGGAAATAGTGATCTCTCCGCTGGCAGGACGGTAGCCGTTCAACTTCACGCTGTAGGGATAGGTGCCATCGCGCAGGTTAAAGACTGCCTGGCCGGAAGAATTGGTCTTTTTGATGGCCCCATTTACATTGATCTTTGCGCCTTCCAGCTTGCCGCTGTCACCGCCCTGCTTCTGCACGGTAAAGGTAGCCGCGTAATCTGTAAACGGAGACTTGGCCTCGATATAGGCAAACGGCACCTTGGAGCGGTCGGCGTTCAGCCGGGTGGCGGGGTTGGGAAGAGCCCATCCCAGACGCATGACCACACGCAGAGCCACCATATCCTGCTGCGCCAGGTTGTAGACGATCTCCTTGGTGTCAGGGTCCTGGATCACACCCTGGTCGAGGATCTTCACCGTGATATCCTGCCGGATGGAATAGACCAGCTGCTTCCAGTTGCCCACGATCATCTGGGCGATGCTGGGATTAAAGCAGCCATTTTCGGGGAAGTACATGGGAGCGCCGTCCAGAGCGTAACGGGTGGCGCCCTGCATATCGGATACGAAAATAGGACGGTTGGCGTCATCCTTGATGCTCCGCATAGCGCCCTTAGCCTGCATGGAGGCAATCACACCATCCACGGTATAACCGGCCTGTTCCACCTTGGAGACAACGCCATCTGCGCCCAGGAGGGAATCATAGGTGATCTCCCCGCTTACGTTATGGCCGGCCTGCCGGGCGACCGTCACAATGTCGTTCTGCCATTCCAGGGGGCGGCCTTCACCAAACAGGATGGCACTGTCTACCCGCTGACCCATTGCCTCATTGACCCGGGGCTTTACATTGCCCATAATGTCAAAGCTGGAATCGGAGAGAACTGCTTCGGGGATAGGTACAATCACGGCCAGCTCCGCCGCCGTCAAATAGACGTTGTCCCACTCCTGGCGGGAGGTCTGCTTGAAGCCGGTGTCGCCGTTTACCCAGTAGGAAATAGGCAGCATATCCAGCACGGGAATCTTGGTCTGCTTACTGGTCATGTTGGGCAGCCTTCTGGCCAGCTGCATGACAATAGACTGCTTGGGGACATCTTCAAAAATAGTGTTTACCAGCTGCTCCCGGATCAGGGCTTCCGCAGCTTCTCTGGAAATACTGTTAGGCATAATAAAATACTCCTTTCAAATTGTCGTTTACTCGTGGGAGAGGAAAGCCCGGAACGCTGCATTCGCCTGATCCTTTGCCGTGCCGCCGGAGAGGCCGGGGGTAGGGCCGGAAAACACAGGGGGCTTCTCCTCGCTTGCAAATGCGCCGGGGTCGTTTTCACGGTACTGCTTGATAAAATCAT
>CALWIS010000068.1 GCA_944380795.1 uncultured Clostridia bacterium
TAAACTTGTGAAAGGGCAACAGAGCCTGATATAACTCTCCTATTTTACTGCTTCTGGAAAAATAACGCCTCTAAAAATAGAAAGAAACCCGCTTTTGACCTAAATCAAAAACAGGTTTCTTTGCTGGAAGGGACGGTTAAAATCGATATTTTTGATTGGGTAATTGTAAGCCTACGATAAATGCTACCAGCTTATCCTATCTCTCTACCTCAATCTCACGCCCCTGGCCATATAACATTGTATAGATTCCATCTCTATACTTCTTTTGTTCTGGTCGTATATGAATTATATTGCCAATTTCCTTTTCAATATCTATGGAATCATACATTGCGTTAATCCGTTCCATAATGCTCGGAGCAATGGGATAATCGACTTTGTCCTGAATGATTTTTATAGTATTTCCCTCAAAACTCCACCCAGCAAAAGCTGTTTTCAATTCCTTGGCATTGGGGAATAACGACAGATCAACCTGTTCCCATTCAAATAGTGCATTCAAATCATCTTCTGAAAAAGTCCAAGAATTTTGCATGGCTGTGAGAACCGGTCTTGCCTCCGAAAGCCCCTCATAAGGAAAAACTTTTTTCCCGCCATCCATCAGTTCAAAGACTTTTTCTGAGAGCTTTTGTGTTTGCTTAAATCGCAGTTTCTCAAATTTCGGATTTTCCTGCAGGGGAACATCTTTACACATTGGGAATATATACCCGCTCTGTGCACGGCATCGCAGGCAGGGCTGAAAGCCTATTTGAAATGCAATCCCGTCCCAATCTCCGGAATCAGCCGCACGCCTTATTTCACCGCTCTCCATTCCCATAAGTTTTTTGTACGCTTTTGATTCAAAGTTAGGCATGGGCTGGAAGTAGTCTATCGTCCAGTTCGGTGCGTGAAAAATGACCCCATATCGTGTCTTTTCCGATTGCTCAATATCTTTCTTTGTAAGCGGATAATAAGAATCCGTTTTCGCATCATAACGGCTTGTGGCAAAAAACAGCGCAGTCTTAAAATCATTGGTCAAATCGAGCAGATGCGTTTCAAAGCCATAGTGCTGAGCAAGTGCCAGATCGTTTATATCACTCAATGTGGCTATCCACCGAGGAGTAATATGAATATTCCATAAGAATTCGGAAAATTGATGAATACGCATATGAGAAATTGCCCGATAGAGTTCTTGATCCCTCGGTGACATTCCCGTTATTTTTCGGTTAAGACTGGGCACAGTTTTGTCATAGGCCGCCCGCTCTCCCCTAAAAAAGTGCCGGGAACTTCCAAAAGTTAAGGCATCTCCAAATGGATATGATACGATTGAGCCGGCGACATTGAGGACTCTAATTTGTTCAAGCAGAAATTCAGTAAGGCTGTTTCCAGGGTGTGTATCTTGATATATTACTTCACTGCGAACTTGCTTGGCCCACAGCTCATCCTCCCTCGCAAGATCCAACAGAGAAAAAATATCCTTTTCACTGATACCATGAGGAATGTTCGACCCAACTTCCCCTTGGAATAGCCAGCCAGAATCAGAATATTTCATGTGATCCTCCCTGTGCCATTATCTTAATATGCTTCCTCCGTCCATAGACATCTGAACTGATTATATCACAACATCTGCTCCATTTGTACTGCGTGTTTAATGTGTCCTTTCATCTCTTGCACCCGGTTAAAAGTTTTCTGGTCAATGATAGGCTCATGAGCATTCTCCACCAGGTACATCTCCAACCGCCCACGGTTCTTTTCTTTTTTGCCCGTCAGAAAATCCGGCACGTAGGTCTTCTGCATCAAAACCTGGCCTACATATTTCTCATTACTCAGCATTCGGTCGATGGTAGATGTACTCCACTCTGATTTTCCAGTGACTGTTTTGATGCCATGGCTCTCTAAATATTTCTTGATTTTCCGCACACCGTTCCCCTGCACATAGAGGTCAAAAATCATTTTGACAATTTCAGCCTCCTCGGGAACAATCTGCAATATGCCGTCAGGCCCTTTGGTATAACCGAGAAATCGGGTGTGGTTGAGGAGCGTCTTGCCGCTCCTCATGCGGTGGCGGATGCCAAACTTGATGTTCTCGCTGCGGGATTGGCTCTCTGCCTGATCCAATGCAGCCATCTGGTCGATGATGCTGTCACTGGTAGTCAATGTATTGATGCCTCCGGTCTCAATGTAAACACCGATGTTCATACGTTTTAACCTCCGTATCTGTTTGATTGTTTCTACTGTGTCCCGCCCAAGCCGGCTGAGGGACTTTACTAAAATCAGATCGATCTTCTTTCTTTTGCAATCTTTCAGCAGCTGCTGATAGCCGGGCCGATGATTCTTTCGCAGGCCCGATGCAGTATCATAGTAAACAGCAACAAATCGCCAATAGGGATTTCGCTGGATATATTCGGCATAAAACTCAATTTGATTTTTCAGACTGCTCTGCTGTTCCTCATGGTCTGTACTGACCCTGCAGTAAGCCGCCACCCTAAGTTGCTGTCTCCAAATAGGTGCCAGTCTTTTATTTTGCGGTATCTCAATGAAATTTCCAGACATGACAAAACCTCCATGCTCTCTACTCATGTGTTCATGAGCAGTATAACATGGAGGTTTCTACAAAAGGAAAAGCTACATTTCAGCCTCGTTTACGAGGCCAAAATGTAGCTTCCAGCTTGGAGCTAATGATGTGACTCGAACACACGACCTGCTGATTACGAATCAGCTGCTCTACCGACTGAGCTACATTAGCTTATTCTCTTCAGAACAAATGGTATTTTACCATAATTTCTCCCGGGCGTCAACAGGTATTTTTTCCGGCGGCGGGGCGTCATCATGCAGCGGTTTTTGTATATTACAAATTGTATTTTGACGGATTTCCTGCAAAATAATTCGTGGTGTTTCCCGCTCCTTCTCCCTGCTTTTCCCAATTCGGACAGCTTATATCTGTCATCTCCGCTGATTTTACTGGCAGAAAATTCGACCTCATTTGGCATTTTTCGTCGGCTTGTCCAGAGGTCTGCTGATTTTCCCGTCGGAAGCTTCTTTACATAATCTTTTCGATAATTTTCATCTACCAAGAGTTATTCACATTTTCCACAGGGTTTTCAACATTTCTTTATTCATTATATTCCAATGGTTTTATCTATAATTGTATATTTTTCCCAGGCCAGCTTTCCGGGATTTCAACAGGCTGAAAAGTGCGTTTTTATTTTACATAACCACTGTCCTCCGAAAAGTTCTCCCATCAGCTCCTTTTTTTTCGCCCGCAAGGGATGGTTTGACGAATCGGCGGGCCTCCCCTTCAAAAAAAGAAAGGCTGCATCCTTTACAGATGCAGCCTGCATAGGGTCCTTATTCATCGAGCATGGCCGCTGGAGCATCGCTCAATCCGCGATGTCCCGGGTGGCATAGGCGTTCAGGTCCATGCCCGCCGTGTGGCCAGCCAGGTATTCGTAGTACCCCTGGGCGCCGATCATGGCGCCGTTATCACCGCACAGCTTCAGCGGCGGCAGGTACAGCCGGATGCCCGCCGCATCGCAGGCCCGCTGGAGATCTCCCCGGATGACGGAGTTGGCCGCCACGCCGCCGGCGGCGCAGAGGATCTTCCGTCCGGTCCGCTCCGCCGCTGCCATGGCCCGGGGCACCAGCGTATCGCTGACGGCCTGGGCGAAGTCCCGGGCCAGGGCCGCCCGATCCAGGGGCTCCCCCACCTGCTGGGCGTGGTGGGCCAGGTTCACCACCGCCGTCTTCAGGCCGGAGAAACTCATGTCCAGCTCCGCGCCGTCCACATGGGCGTGGGGCAGGGTGTAGACTCCTCCAGAGGACTGCTGGGCCAGGGCATCCAGCGGGGCGCCGCCGGGATAGGGCAGGCCCAGCACCCGGGCCGCCTTGTCGAAGCACTCCCCCGCCGCGTCATCCCGGGTGGCCCCCAGGATCTCCATGTCCGTGTAGTCCCGGACATCCACGATCAAAGTATTGCCCCCGGAGATGGCCAGGGCCAGGAAGGGGGGCTCCAAGTCCGGGAAGGCCAGGTAGTTGGCGGCGATGTGGCCCCGGATGTGGTGCACCGGGATCAG
>CALWIS010000069.1 GCA_944380795.1 uncultured Clostridia bacterium
GTTTACGGGTAGCAAGCACTAATCTTTCGCAAGTGGCAGACCGTACTAACGCCTTGAGGCGTGGCTAGTAACAAAGGGCTTTGCCCGCATATGAAGAACCCCCGGCTATGCCGGGGGGTTCCTATTGTAATGAAGAATGTGCCTGCGGCACGGATTTTGGTTAGAGTGGGGCCCTGGCAGAAACCGGACGTAGGGGCGGATCATCCGCCCGGGTGGGTGCGCTGCCCTGGGTTCGGGCGGATGATATCCGCCCCTACGAGGCGCAACACCGGAAGGCTGGCAAGTGTGCAGACGAGCGAACTGGAAAAATGGCTCCCTCCGGGAGGGAGCTGGCTGCCCCTAAGGGCAGTCTGAGGGAGCAAGCGGGCGGAAAGGTTACGCAATTGCCAGAGCATAGACCTCCACCTGCCTTCACGGCCACCCTGCACGGTTCCGCCCATTGTGCCAATGCCCTCGGGTACCTGCTACAGGCTCCCTCCGAGCCGACTTACGTCGGCCCGCCTCCCTCCCTGAGGGAGGCGTTGGGCTGGGGAATTCTTCAGGTCTCCGCCTCGTTTGAAATCCGTGCCGGAGGCACACCGCACTTATTACCTATTCACTATTACTTCTTACTTTCCAAAAATCGACCCATCGGATTTAGGGAAGAGTGAAGAGGGAAGAGGGAATAAGTAAAAATCCCGAACGCAAAAGCGTTCGGGATTTTAGCGTCGTCAGAATGGAGGGGGTTACTTAAAACCATGCATTTTTTCTGTATTCCTGCGCTGCTTTTCTCTGTTGAGCTTCACGAGTGCGGACAAGGGACCGGGGCTCCATAGTTATCGAGGTTATGAGGTTTTCATCACGGCAAGAATCTCTTGCTACAGAAATTTGTCCATCGAAAATTACCGCTAGTTTTTGAAAGAGTACCATATATACTGAAACAGTATACGGCTTAGAGAATCCATGCTGAACCACATCGTACACATATTCAGAAGACTGGTTTTTTACATAAACACAAGATGGATTGGCTTGTGATACGTATATTTTTGTATAGGGACTATAGGTATTTATAAATGCGGTGAGTTCTTCTAGAATCCTTTTTTGATTTTCATTAGAGGCTATCATATGTTCTATGGCATGTTTTGAAGAAATAATATCATCTTTTGCATTCAAAGCTGCGTTTTTTACATCATAGACGGTGCGTTTTGCTCCAAATGCTGCATTTTTAATAAGAAAAACTATGCCAATTATGACTAAAGCAGAAACAATAAATTCTAGCACGCCCCAGACACCATTTGCTAATGAGTTGATAAACATCAAAGCCAACAATACCACTAAAGCAGCAACTAAGATTTTCTTTACACCGTTCATAGTTCCACCTCTCTCAAAAAGTAACTGCATAGTATATTGCCAAGTACTTACATATTACGCTCCTATAGGATAAAGGTCAAGAAAATTCTGCTACAGCTTATGGAGTAATATTTGAATTTCGTGCCGCTTGCGGCACACCATACTTATTACCTATTCACTATTACTTCTTACCTTCCAAAAATCGACCCATCGGTTTTAGTGAAGAGTGAATAGGGAAGAGGGAAAAAGTAAAAATCGACAAGCCCCTAACGGTGCTTGTCGATTTTTGGTGGAGGAGGATGGATTCGCTTTTCTGCGGAAAAGCCACGCCGGTTGCAGAGTGCCACTGGCACTCTGCTAAGAGCCGGCTTTCGAACCCACCCTCAGATGAAAAAAAGCAACCTCATTTGAGGTTGCTTTTTTTGGTGGAGGAGGATGGATTCGAACCATCGAAGCGAGACGCAACAGATTTACAGTCTGCCCCCTTTGGCCACTCGGGAACTCCTCCATATTTAATTTTGAATCGCCTTTCAGCAATCACAAAAAGTGGAGCTGGTGGACGGATTCGAACCCCCGACCTGCTGATTACAAATCAGCTGCTCTACCAGCTGAGCTACACCAGCACGGTTAAGGCGCTTGTTTATTATACCTTGCGTTTCGTCATTTGTCAACCCTTTTTTAAAAATTTTTTTCACTTTTTAAAAGCTATCAAAAAGCACCCGGCCTGTCCCTTTTAAAAAGAGGCAGGCCGGGTTATGATTCCTATATTTAATTAGCAGCAACTGCGTTATCGGAATACAAAAGATTCAGCAGCTGTTCATTGGCAACGCCGGTTGTGTAGTATCCATTCTTCAGCTGGAAGTCCTTCACAGCCTGCTCTGTACCATCGTCAAAGGTTCCGGAATAATGGGTGAACATATACCCCAATTCATCCAGACGCTCCTGCATCTTCAATACAGCATCTCCGGAATCTCCAAGCTTCAACTCTGTACCAGCAGCCACGCTTGTGGAGGAAGAACTTTCCGAAGAGGTCGAAGAGGAAGACTGGGACGAAGAGGACTGCGAAGAGGACGAAGACGAAGACTCTGAAGATTCGGAGGACTCAGAGGATTCGGAAGACTCCGAAGACGTAGAGGAAGAATTCTCTGAAGAAGCAGACGAAGAGGATGTGGAAGATTCCGAAGACCCCGTGCTTTCTGTCAGTTCAGGATGTGCAAAACCAGCCATTTGGGAAACCGCAGAGATCACACTGCGTCCCTGCAGCTCCATCAGCTGGGGATCGATCTCAAACACATGGTTTTGCTTCACTGCATCCATATCCTTAAAACCATCCGTTTTCTGCAACTGCTCCAGCAGACCGGTAGGACAGAAAATATAAGCGGGATTGGAACTAATCAGAGCGGATACCTCTGTTTTTCCTCCTGTCTCCCCCTTCATTCCATTAATAAAACCGGCAGAAGAAAGGAGAACATCTACAAAGGTATCGCCAGTAGCTACAGAGCCTTGCAGGTCTGTGATATATACGGCAGTATAAGGAACATCGGAATTGGGAATGATCCGGGTAATATCATCCAAGGTGGTAAAGATATTTTCTGCGGTCTTTTCCCCCTTCTGGTAGCCGGTGCTGCCTCCCTCTAGGGCAGATCCCACCTGTGTATACAAAGTAGTAAATTCCGAACGGCTCGTGGCCGGCTCCAAAGTTAGCACTGTGATACCCGCACCGTTGAGGGCAGAAAGCTGCTCTTCCGAGGGCTCCTCATCGGTAAAGGCAAGGGTCACCCCCAACTCCTTCATTTTAGAGGCATCATCCACTGTAACCTCTGGCAGAACCTGTAAATCCGACTGGGTGCATTCGGCGCTTCTGGCTTTCAAATCGATCTCGTATCCTAAAGCTAGGATAATATCAGCGATATTGGGAGAAAGCACCGCTACTCCCTCCGGCTTGGAATCAATAGTCACCTCACCAATTTTAACGGGAAAATCCTGTTCTGCGGCGCCGGATTCAATATCCCCGGCATTCTGACAACCCACTAAAGTTGCTAAGGCCGTACACGCACACAGAAGGAGAGCTAACATTCTCTTTTTCATTTAAAAACCCCTTTCTTTTAAAACATTAGTATATCTTTGCCCTGTAATATCCTATTTAGTGACGTTCATAGACGTTTACAGTTTACCATATTCCGAGAGAAAAACCGTAAACGAACCGTAAATTTCGCAAAAAATTCAGAATTTTGTCAGAAAAGAGGCTTGTCCTGCCGCAGTGCTGCTTCTGCAAAAGCAATATACTGCTGTGCCACACGGGGAGAACGCCCACCATGAGACATGGCCCACTGCTCTGCCCCGCGCTCCAGTTCCGGCAGATGGTCTTCCAGCTCACGCTGGCAGGCCAGCTGGTGTATGATCTCCAGAAAACGAGCTTTATCAGGAAGCGTAAAGTTGATGGCCAGTCCAAACCGGTCGGCAAGGGAGAGACATTCCTGAATGGTATCATTGACATGGAGGTCATCCCCATTACGGTCGGAAAAGTTCTCACGAAGCAAATGACGGCGGTTGGAGGTAGCATAAATCAGCGCATTCTGCGGCTTTGCCGCCAGACCACCCTGTAATACGGATTTTAAGGCGGCATAGGTGCCATCCTGCTGAGAGAAGGACAAATCGTCGATAAAAATAATAAACTTCATGGGGATTCCTGCGATCTGGTCTACCAGATAGGGGAAATCCATCAAATACTCCTTGGGCATTTCAATGACCCGGAGCCCCTGAGTATAGTACTCGTTGAGCAGGCCCTTTACCGTGGAGGACTTGCCGGTACCCCGATCGCCATACAGAAGGCAGTTATTGGCAGGAAGCCCCTTGAGAAAGGCAACAGTGTTATCAATGGCCATTTTACGGGGAGCCTCATAGCCCTTGAGCTCACACAACCGCTGGGGGTCAGGATGGGCTACAGGGAGGATTTTCTTTTCCCGCCAGATAAAGGCGCGATAACGAGCATACATACCACAGCCACTGCACCGATAGTATTCCCACAAGCTGTGCAAGCACTGGGCAGGGTCTTGTCCAAACAATTCCACTGGCTTGCCGTTTTGCCACTGAGGAAGCTGGGGAGCACGGGAAACCATCCCGCTCTGCTCCAGAATAAATTCTCCTGTTAACTGGGACAATTCCAAAATGGTGGAAATATCCCGCTCTACAGCCGCTTTCATAGAGGGGTCAATGGTCTCACAGGAGCCGGCAGCCGCCAGAGAAAAAGCATTTTCGTCAAAAAGCGCGGTCTGGGTCAAACACTGGGCAAAATGCTCGCTGAATCCGCGCTGGCACAGGACAGCAAAAAAGTCACCCCATGCTTCCAAAAATTCCAGCTGGTCTTCCAATGATTCCCTTCCCGCCCCAACGCTCAAAGAACACCGGGCAGCGGAACGTAAAAGCCGGTAAAAAGCCTTGGGCACTGTTCGTCCCAAAATTCCTTTATAAATGGAGAGGGAAGCCATTTTCATGGCTGCTTCCTGAATAGTCTGCATCATCAATATCACCTTCCTGCACAAAGTGCCGCGAACTCACCGCGGATACCTTTTCATTTTACCGCCGCAGGCACCAGGTGTCAATGCAGCTTTTCCATAAGGAAAAGAGGGATGCTGCCTGTATTTTGCAGCATCCCTTTAAAAAAATTTCATTTTACAATCCCATATCCCCCGGTAACCGGGTCTAAAAAGATTCCGATATGGGGCGGCGAAAAAGTGAAGAAGACAAACCCCGCCGCAAAAAGCGCCAGTACCGCCACTGCCGCCAAATCCGATGCAACAGGCAGAAAAGGCGCTCCTTCTTGATACCGGTTCACCAGGTAAAACGTCAACAGCACCGCCAGGACGAACAGGGAAATGTCTA
The DNA here is from genome assembly GCA_944380795.1 of uncultured Clostridia bacterium. Classification (GTDB taxonomy): domain Bacteria; phylum Bacillota; class Clostridia; order Oscillospirales; family Acutalibacteraceae; genus Heritagella_A. Next base: position 5,212 of record CALWIS010000069.1, read on the forward strand.
CGACCGCATAATTTTTTCCGATAATTCCGCTGTAGGTATAAAACCCTGCTACAATCCAAAGCATTCCCGCCAGTAGAGCAAGGGCCCGGATGGAGAAAAATCCTCGCTCTCCTCTTCCCCATGCGAAATATTCAATGATCCACCAGAATACCACCGGGAAAAACAGGAGTTTTAAATGCTCCCAGGTACTTTCATTCACCGCCCCAATAACCGCCCATACATTGCCGCCGAACCATTCATAGACAAAATGAAGCAAAGTTCCTGCCACCAAGGCAAAAGCTGCTCCTGCAATATTCCATAGACGTACATTTTTCATTGCGATCCCCCCCTTATAAAGAAAGTATATGTACTTTTTCTATAAAAATACCAGGAAGCAAAAATTGCTCTTGGTTTTGAGAGAATTTCAGAAATTCACTTTACATTATTACGTTAGTATGATAAAATACAAAAGCGAACATTTCCGGGAGATCCCGGTATCGATGAGGAGGAAACCACTATGCTGAAAAAATTTCTTGCCGTACTTTTAGCTGCGGGAATGTGCCTTTCCACAGCTGCATGCACCAGCGGCGATTCTAATTCTCAGGATGAATCCCAGAGCAGCACCACTGACTCTGCCACCGAGAGCACAGACAGCGAAACGGAAAGCGATGTAGCCTATATCAAAGAAAAAGGCACCTTGGTAGTGGGTATTACCGAATTCGCCCCCATGGATTACAAGGACGAAAATGGCGAGTGGATCGGATTTGATGCCGACATGGCCAGAGAAATTGGTGACGCATTGGGTGTAGAGGTACAGTTTACCGTAATTGAATGGGGCAATAAGCTGCTGGAACTGGAGAATAAAAGCATTGACTGCGCTTGGAATGGTATGACCATTACCGACGAGATCACTAACGGCGCTTCCGCCACCAATCCCTACGCCAAGAACGCTCAGGTCGTGGTGGTAAAAAAGGATGTGGCCGACCAGTATTCTACCGTGGAAAGCTTAAAAGACCTGCTGGTTGCCGTAGAGGATGGTTCTGCTGGTCAGGAGGCCGCACAAGCCGAAGGGCTCAACACCAACGATGTACAGGATCAGGCAACCGCTTTGATGGAAGTAGATTCCGGCACCTCTGACGCCTGCGTCATCGACTTGCTTATGGCGGGCGCTATGATTGGAGACGGCACCAGCTATCCCGACCTGGTAACCACCGTAGAATTGACCACAGAGGATTACGGCGTGGGATGCCGCAAGGGCTCTGACCTGACGGACTTCATCAATGAGCAGTTTGTAAAGCTGTATGAAGATGGAACCATGACGAAACTGGCAGAAAAATACGGCATCACAGACAACATTGTGGAGCAAAAGTAAACAGAGAACGCAAAAGCTTAGAAAATTTTGAGATCTGGGCAGAGAGCGGGCCCCCTGCTCTCTGCCTTTTCTATCAAGTAAGGGATGGAGATACGTTATGTTCTGGACTGTTACCAATGCAATGTTGGAGGGCATGGGCACCACTCTGGAGCTTTTTGCCCTGACACTGCTTTTTTCTCTTCCTCTGGGGCTTGTGGTGGCCTTTGGCTCCATGAGCAAATGGACGCCCCTGCGGTTTTTATCCCAGATTTCCGGCGCCCCAAAATGGTTTGGGTGGTTTGCCACGTTCCGCCCTATCAAGCTCATTGTGGACTTTATCGTATGGGTCATCCGGGGAACGCCCCTGATGCTCCAGCTGATGATTATCTACTTTGGCCCCGGTTTGATTTTAGACAACAACATCTGGGGCTCCGGCAACAGCGGACGGTTTATCGCCACGGTGGCGGCCTTTGTGCTTAACTATTCCTGCTATTTCTCCGTCATCTATCGCGGCGGTATTGAAGGAGTGCCTGTGGGCCAGCGGGAAGCCGGGCAGGTTCTGGGCATGACCAAATCCCAGATTTTCTTTAAAATCACTCTTTTGCAGATGATCAAGCGCATCGTGCCCCCTATGTCCAATGAAATCATCACACTGGTAAAGGATACCTCCTTGGCCCGAATCATCGCCGTTAGCGAGTTGATTAAGGTGGGAGAAAGCTTTATGAAGAGTGATGGCCTTATCTGGCCTTTGTTCTACACCGGGGTTTATTACCTCCTCTTTGTGGGCATCCTGACCCTGCTGTTTGGCTACATCGAGCGCAAGCTCAGCTATTTCCGGTAAGGAGGGAAGATCATGGCAGTTTTACAGGTACAGAATATCGAAAAGCACTTTGGCAGAGTGCAGGTCCTAAAGGACATCAGCTTTGATCTGGAACAGGGCCAGACCCTAGCCATCATCGGCTCTTCCGGCAGCGGAAAGACCACTCTTCTGCGATGCCTGAACTTTTTGGAAACTCCCGACGGAGGAAAGATCTCCGTCCACGGGGAAACCCTTTTTGACGCGGCAGACCCCGCTACCCAAAAGGAAAAGGAAGTGCGGAAAAAGAGGCTCCACTTTGGCATGGTGTTCCAGTCCTTCAATCTCTTCCCCCAGTATACCGCCTTAAAAAACGTAATGCTGGCCCCGGAACTGCTGGCAAAAAATAACCCGGACTACAACAAAAAGGCAACTTCTGAGGAATTGGAGGCCCAGGCTCGCAAGCTCCTTCAGCAAATGGGCCTGGCAGACCGGGCGGACCATTACCCTCACCAGCTTTCCGGCGGGCAGCAGCAGCGGGTAGCCATCGCCCGGGCTTTGGCCATGAAGCCGGATATCATGTGCTTTGACGAACCCACCTCCGCCTTGGACCCGGAGCTTACTGGCGAAGTGCTGAAGGTCATACGGGGCCTGGCAGAGCAAAAGACCACTATGATTATTGTCACCCACGAAATGGCATTTGCCCGTGATGTAGCCGACCAGGTGATCTTTATGGATCAGGGAGTGATCGTGGAGCAGGGCGACGCCCGGGAAGTCATTGAAAATCCCAAAGAAGAGCGCACCCGGAAATTTCTTTCCCGATATTCCGGTTCTTGATAGAAAACTACACAATCCGCCGTTGTGGAAACAGGATTTCCTGCAACGGCGGGTTTCTTTTTCTTTCTGGGGTTAAAAATCATGGAGAGTCTATTGATATAATAAAACACAAACTGAATTCATCCCCATTGTTCCACATTACTTTGGAAAGTATAGATTTATATGGTATAATTATAAAAAATTCTTTGTAATGGAGGTGTACTCTTGCTGCGGCAGATTAAATATTTTCAAGCGATTGTACGCAACAACAGCTTTTCAGAGGCAGCGGAAGAATGCCATATATCGCAGTCGGCCATATCGCAGCAGATCAAGGTGTTGGAAAATGAACTGGGATTCCCTCTTCTGGAGCGAAAAAATCGAAAGTTCGTTTTAACTCCTGCTGGAGAACATTTCTATAAGAAGAGTCTGATTTTAGTTGCTGATTACGAGCAAATGTGCACAGAGTCCGCCAAGATCGCCCGTGGGGATGCGGCAGTTTTAAAGATTGGGTACCTGCGCAGTTATAACAGCCCGGAAGTTCATCAGGCGCTGGAGGAGTTTTCTGCAAAATATCCTGGCATTTCCGTTCAGCTTTTGTATGGCAACCATGAAGAATTATTTACTTTACTGCGCACCGGCGGTGCGGATCTGGTGCTCAACGATCAGCGGAGAGCCTTTTCCGATGAGTATGTCAATCTGATTCTGACGACCAGCTGCATGTATATTGAGCTGGCCGCTCGCAATCCCGTGGCCGCTCTGCCGTCGGTCACGGTGAAGGAATTGAAAAATATTCCCTGCATCCTGGTAGCCTCCAAAGAACAGCAGGCCATTGAGAAGGAGTTTTACCAGACGATTATCGGTATACAGGGCGAAATCCTCTATGCGGAAAATCTGGAGGAAGCCCGGATGATGGTCATCAGCGGGCAGGGATTTTTACCGGTAGAGGGCAGCAGCCAGGCCATGACCTTTGCCTTTGCTCCAGCCCGAGAACATCCGGGACACCTTGCACGCCTACCAACTCGCCAAGCGGTGCAACGAAAAACGCGTTATGGCGGAGTCTGTCAAATGGGGTGTAAAGGGCGCTCGGATCAATTCCATCTCCCCCGGTATCATTGTTACGCCTCTGGCCATCGACGAATTTAACGGCCCCCGCGGGGATTTCTACAAAAATATGTTTGCAAAGTGTCCTGCCGGGCGTCCCGGTACAGCGGATGAGGTGGCCAATGTGGCGGAACTGCTGATGAGCGACAAAGGCGCTTTCATCACAGGTGCAGATTTCCTCATCGATGGCGGGGCGACTGCGTCCTACTTCTATGGGCCGCTGAAACCTTAAATTTATAAAGTAATCAGAGCGCTTATCAATAATTAAGATAAATGAACTATCCCACCCAAGATAATGCTGCCTGCCTTTTGTGACGGGAATCAAGGAATTGTACCTTTCACCTATCAGACGCAAAGTATCAGTAAAGGTATCCAGCATACTCACAGGGTCTATCTCAAGGAAACCATCCATCATGTAGCTATCGCCTTCATTCTGTGGTTGCATTGGTGACATAGATGGGAAATTTTTATGAAATGGACTACTTTCTAAATATTGATACTATAAAAAGTTGATCTTCTATGATACAATCAATATGCAATATCAATGTTGGAAAGCTTACGAAGGGATACACAACAGATGACCAAAATACTTTTTGTGTGCCACGGCAATATCTCGAAAAGTCCTGAAAAAGCCTGTAAAATCAGTGGTTCTTTGGAGCAGAAGGGCGCTTACTACACCACTACTACACCATTTTTGAAAGAACCTTGATGTGACAAGTTTCGATATATAAGAACGCAAGCGGCGATATTCCAGAATAGGAGTATCGCCGCTTGCTACATGTAGGTAAGTATGTTCCTTGAGCAAATGCTCATGTGCCATAAAGTAACACAAAAAAACAACAGACAGCCGCCACAATTCCGTAATGATTGATGCTTGACAGTCTCCTGAAAGATCGCTATAATAATGGACGTAAAATTTGAGTGGACTTTTCCGGATTCGGTCATCTTTTTGCCACACAACTGTCTTGTGATAGTTGTGTGGTTTTTTTGTTGCCCGTATCTCGGAAGCGTTGGCAGAATGGAGGACTATATCAGTATGGAAAATAATTTTTTGTCTCTTATCAAGACGCGCCGCAGCGTAAGGGCCTATAAAGCGGAGACTGTCCCTTCTGAGGCGTTGGACGCTGTACTGGAAGCGGGGACTTACGCACCTACTGGCGGAGGACATCAATCTCCCACTATCATTGAAATTACAGACCCCCAATATAGACAGGAGATTGCAAAACTAAATGCAGAAGTGATGGGAAGCAATGCAGACCCCTATTATGGCGCGCCTGTCGTGATTTTGGTTCTGGCAGATGGCTCCGCAAGCACCTTTGTCGAGGATGGAAGCTGCGTTCTTGAAAATATGATGCTCGCTGCCCATGCCCTTGGTCTGGGAACCGTATGGGTGCATCGGGAACGTGAGATTTTTGACAGTGAAAAAGGCAAGGCTCTCCTGCGGGAGTGGAAGCTGCCGGAAACCTTGCGCGGCGTCGGTGCGATTGCATTGGGTTATCCAGCCCAGGAAGCCGGTCAACCCGCAGCACGCAAACAAAACTATATTGTTCGGATTTAATGTCCTGCTGTCCGGCGCAGTTTTCCTGCGCCGGACAATTTGTGGACGAGGAGGTAGAGTATGCAGACGAATAA
>CALWIS010000070.1 GCA_944380795.1 uncultured Clostridia bacterium
TCAGCGCCATTGTGAAGAGATAAGAAAGGAGTGTGCCTGAAATGGAAAATATGGTCAATATTAAAATCAACGGCATGCCCCTCTCGGTGCCCGCCGGTTCCACCATTCTGGAAGCTGCCCGCTATGCGGGAATTGACATCCCCACCCTGTGCTTCCTCAAAGACGTGAGCCAGATCGGCGCCTGCCGTATGTGCGTGGTAGAAGTGAAAGGCGCCCGTTCCCTGGTTGCGTCCTGCGTATATCCGGTGAACGAGGGCATGGAAGTTTTCACCAATACCCCCAAAGTGCAGAAATCCCGTAAGCTGACGTTGGAAATGCTGCTCTCTGTCCACGACCGCCACTGCCTGTCCTGTAAGCGCAGCGGCACCTGCGAACTCCAGGCGCTGTGCCAGGAGCTGGGTGTGGAGCAGGACGACCGCTTCGACGGTGATGTGCCTGACAGCATTCTGGACGAATCCTGCAGCCACCTGATTCGTGATAACTCCAAATGTATCCTCTGCCGCCGCTGTGTGGCTGCCTGCGAGCAGCAGCACGTGGGCGTCATCGGCCCCAACGGCCGCGGCTTTGATACCCATATCGCCTGCGCCTTTGAGCGTCCCCTGTCCGAGACTACTTGCGTCAACTGCGGCCAGTGCATCGTGGCCTGCCCCACCGGCGCATTGCAGGAAAAGGACGAGTGTCAGAAGGTGCTGGATGCCATCAACGACCCCGAAAAGATCGTTATTGTCCAGACTGCGCCGTCTATCCGCGCAACCCTGGGCGAGTGCTTTGGAATGCCCATCGGCACCAACGTGGAGGGCAAGATGGTTGCCGCTCTGCGCCGTTTGGGCTTCGATAAGGTCTTTGACACCGACTTCGGCGCCGACATGACCATCATGGAGGAGGCCACCGAGTTCATCCACCGTGTAAAGGACAACGGCCCTCTGCCGATTATCACTTCCTGCTCTCCCGGCTGGGTCAAGTTCTGCGAGCATTACTTCCCGGATTTGATTCCCAACCTTTCTACCTGCAAGAGCCCGCAGCAGATGACCGGCGCTCTCATCAAGACCTGGTATGCCCAGAAGGAAGGCATCGATCCCAGCAAGATTGTTTCGGTTTCCATTATGCCCTGTACCGCCAAGAAGTTTGAGGTGGGCCGTGACGATCAGGCTGCCGCCGGTATGCCGGATGTGGACATCGCCCTCACCACCCGTGAGCTGGCCCGTCTGATTAAGTCCGCACAGCTGAACTTTGCCCGCCTGCCCGACGAGCAGTTCGACGACGCCATGGGCGTTTCCACCGGCGCGGCCACCATCTTTGGTGCAACTGGCGGCGTGATGGAGGCTGCTCTCCGCACCGCTGCCGAGGTGCTGGAAGGCAAACCGCTGGAGAAGGTGGAGTTCAACGAGGTGCGCGGCACCGAGGGCTTCAAGGAGGCCACCTATAAAGTGGCTGGCATGGATGTGAAGGTTGCGGTCGTCAGCGGCCTGAACAACGCTAACGCCCTGCTGGAGAAAGTCCGCAGCGGCGAAGCCGACTACCAGTTTATTGAGGTCATGTGCTGCCCCGGCGGTTGTGTCAATGGCGGCGGCCAGCCCATCCAGCCCGCAACCGTGCGCAGCTTTACCGATCTCAAGACCCTGCGCGCCAAGGCCCTGTACGATCAGGACGAGGCAATGCCGCTGCGTAAGAGCCACGAGAACCCCATCGTGAAGAAGTGCTATGAGGAGTTCCTGGGCGAGCCCGGCAGCCATAAGGCGCACGAGATCCTGCACACCAGTTATGTAGCCAGAAAGAAGTTTTGATTTACTCTAAAAGGCCCCGGCTTTTCCAAATTAGGGAAGGCCGGGGCCTTTCATAGATTCTTAACGGTTTGGCCTTGCTCCATTCAATGGCGTATGGTATCCTTTTCGTAATATGTAAAAGGGGGAAGGAGCATGAGCGGAACAGCGAACTACACCAAAAGAAGGATTCATCCGGTACAATGGCTGCTTCTTCTTTTGCCGGCAGCAGTGGCGGTATGGTTTTCTCAAAGCCTCCTCATTGGGGTAGTGGGAGTCGGTACCCTGATAGGTTGGGCCGGGTGTTTGGTATGGGCTTTGCTGATTCTTTTTGTGCCGGGGATGATTCACAAAGGAGGAGGGAAACGGGTGGCAGGCTGGATACTGACAGGGATTTTTGCGCTGCTTTTCCTTTGGTGCGGGTATCTCACTGTGTTGATTTTTTCCGCTGCCGCCAATACACCCCCAGAGTCTGCCACGGTAGTGGTATTGGGATGCAAGGTGGAGAAAAGCGGGAATCCTAGCCTTTCCCTGCGTACCCGCATTGAAAAAGCGGCGGAGTATTTGGAAGAACACCCGGATGCCGTGTGCATTGTCAGCGGCGGGCAGGGAAGCATTGAACCTTTGAGTGAGGCCTCTGTTATGGCTCGGGAGCTGGAAGCTTTGGGGATTGAGCCGGAACGGATTTTTCAGGAGGATCAGTCCACCGATACCAAAGAAAACATGGAATATTCGGCTAAGCTCATTGAAGACATGAATCTGAGCCGGGAGGTGGCAGTGGTCACCGACGATTATCATGAGTTCCGAGCAGGGGAACTGGCAAAGCAGGCCGGGCTGACCCCCTATGCAGTTCCCGCGGAATCGGTAAAGTATCTGTTCCCGGCAAACTATGGCCGGGAGCTGATCTCTATGACCAAGTTTTTCATTGAAAAGTGGATTTGATGCTGCCCCGGATTTTCCGGGGCACTTTTCTATTCCTATGAAACAGGTCTTTACCATAGAAGGGAAATCCGGTATAATAAAACCAATAAAGAACCCATTCCAAAGGCAATGCCGGAAAGGATGAAGGATCGATGGAAAAATTGCTGATTCGGGGCGCGCGGATCGTCAATCCCGCCCAAAATGAAGAGTATACCGGCGACATCGCTGTGGAAAACGGAACCATTGTCGCCATGGGAGAAAGCTGTGAACTGCCCGGCGCAAGGGTTATTGATGCTCAGGGCCTGGTGGCGGCTCCCGGTCTGGTGGATATGCATGTTCACCTGCGGGACCCAGGCTTTACTCAGAAAGAGGATATTTTTACCGGATGCCGCGCAGCAGCGGCAGGCGGTGTGACCAGCCTGTTGGCCATGCCCAACACTAATCCGTCCACGGATTCCCCGGAAACAGTAGAATATATTTTGGAGAAAGCCAAAGATGCCGATGCCCATGTGTATGTGGCGGCAGCAGTGACCAAGGGACTGAAAAGTCAGGAACCCTGCGATTGGGCAGCACTGGCAAAAGCTGGGGCAGTTGCTTTGAGTGATGATGGTCGCCCGGTGGAGAACACCCGTTTTTTGGCAGATGCCATGAACGCCGCCCCCTCGTTGGGCCTGGCGGTGACAGCCCACTGTGAGGATTTGGATTTAGCAAAGGGCGGCATCATGCACGAGGGCTGTGTTTCCCGTGAACTGGGAGTGCCGGGAATTCCTGCCGCGGCCGAAGATTGCGGGACAGCTCGAGAAATTGCGGTGGCAGAGGCTTACAAGGTGCCGGTGCACATCTGCCATGTGAGTACTCGTACCTCTGTGAATATCATTCGAGACGCGAAAAAGCGAGGCGTTGCTGTTACTGCCGAAACCTGTCCCCACTATTTTATGCTTACCCACGAAGCCCTGCGTAAGCGGGATGCTGACTATCGGATGAACCCGCCTCTGCGCACAGAGGATGATCGTCAGGCAATGATCGAGGGATTGCTGGACGGCACATTGGATGCCATCGCCACCGACCATGCTCCCCATACTCCGGAGGAAAAGGCGGACTTCCTCAAATCCCCCAATGGTTCCATTGGCATGGAAACCTCACTGGCAGCTTCTATTACCCAACTGGTGGAGACTGGCTGCTTGACCCTTTCCCAGCTTATTGAAAAAATGTCTGTGAACCCAGCCAAGATTTTGAAAATCCCCGCTGGTGTGCTGAAAGAGGGTGGCTGCGCTGATATCGTGCTGTTTGACCCCAAGGAGCAGTGGGTGGTGGACGAAAACGCGCTCCACGGCAAGAGCAAAAACACCCCCTTTAAGGGAATGACTCTGACCGGCAAGGTAAAAATGACCATTTGCGGCGGTAAGGTTGTATACGAAGTGTAATATAGTGCCTGCGCCCAATACGCGGGGAAAGAGACTGAAAAAAGAAGCAGCTTTCCCGCGAACACAAAATTTTCGCCCGCCTTTTATAAAAGGCGGCGGGGAATCCAAAGGGGCAGCGCCCCTTTGCGTCGCTCTCCGCAGAGAGCGAAACACCCCAACCTGAAAAGCGCATTTTTGGTGGTGAATTGCAAAATATCCCGGTGGGATATTTTGCAAGAGGCCCCTTTTCGCAAAAAAAAAAGGGGCCTGCTCCGTTCCTGATGACGGCTTGTCTCTGTTTCCCCAACGGGGAAATCAGAAAGGGGGGCACCCCTGAGGAAAAATCGGAAGTTTTGATAAAGTCTGTAGGGTCGGCCATTGGCCGTCCGTGGGTTTGCACCGGATTTATGGATAATGGACGCGCAATGCGCGCCCCTACTGATATAGGTTTACAAATGGTATTTTACTCTTAAATAAACATTTTATAGAAAAGGAAGGAAATGAATTATGGCATTTGACAGACTGATTACCAAAATTGCACAGACCCAGAATCCCACCGTGGCCGGACTGGACCCCAAGCTGGCCTATATTCCGTCTTACATTAAAGAAGAGTGTTTTGCCAAGTACGGCAAGACCCTGGAAGGCGCTGCCGCCGCTCTGCTGGAATTTAACAAGGGCCTCATCGACGCCCTGTGCGATATCGTTCCGGCTGTGAAGCCCCAGGCCGCTTACTATGAAATGTATGGCTGGCAGGGCGTGAAGGCCCTCCACGACACCATCGCCTATGCACAGGAAAAGGGTATGTTCGTCATCACCGACGGCAAGCGCAACGACATCGGCGCCACCATGGAAGCCTATGCCACCGCTCATCTGGGCGAGGTGGAAGTGGAAGGCGAGAGCTTTGCTCCCTTCGGCGCGGACGCCCTCACCGTCAACGGCTATCTGGGCACCGACGGTATTAAGCCCCTGCTGAAGGTCTGCGATGAAAAAGACGCTGGCATCTTTGTGCTGGTAAAGACCTCCAACCCCTCCTCCGGCGAGCTGCAGGACCGGGAGCTGGCAGACGGCGACACCATCTATCGCGCTATGGGTAAAATGTGCGAGAGCTGGGGCGAACAGCTGCCCGGCAAATACGGCTATTCGGGCGTTGGCGCTGTGGTGGGCGCTACCTATCCCGCCCAGCTGGAAGAACTGCGCAAGGCCATGCCTCACACCTTCTTCCTGGTGCCCGGTTACGGCGCACAGGGCGGCGCTGCCGATGACGTTGCTCCCGCTTTCGATAAGAGAGGTCTGGGCGCTATCGTCAACAGCTCCCGCGGTATTATGTGCGCTTGGCAGAAGGAAGACTGCGACGAGCACGAGTACGCTGCCGCTGCCCGCCGCGAAGCCATCCGGATGCGCGATGCCATCCGCGAAGCCATTGTGGGACGCGTAGGCCGCATTATGCTGGAAAATGTGTAAGCTGAAAGGGGAACCTTCCATGAAATACGATGTAAAGCCCTGCCGGATTCTTTATAAAAGAGAAATCGCACAGGGGATCTTTGACTTTCTGCTGGACGCCGAGGATTTTGCCAAAGCGGCAAAGCCCGGCCAGTTTGTCCATATTTTAGTGCCGGGAAAAACTCTGCGCCGCCCTATTTCCATCTGTGATATTGACGCAGAGGCCGGTACATTGCGAATTGTGTTCCAGATTCGCGGCGAAGGAACCGAGATTTTGGCCCAGATGAAAATTGGAGACCATATGGACGTGCTGGCTCCTCTGGGAAATGGCTTTGACCTGGGCGATACCAACCGCAAGGCCCTGTTTGTGGGCGGCGGTATCGGCGTGCCGCCCCTGCTGGGCGCGGCGAAGAAATTCGGCAAAAATGCCACCGTGGCAGTGGGATTCCGCAACAAGGAAACCGCTATTCTGGAAGCGGACTTTGCCCGCGCCGGATGCCGGGTGTTTGTGGCCACCGATGACGGCAGCATGGGCCACCATGGACTGGTCATCGACTGTGCCAAGGATGTAGAGGCTGA
>CALWIS010000071.1 GCA_944380795.1 uncultured Clostridia bacterium
CAACACCCTGTATGTAGGCCGGCGCAAAAATGCTCTGGACCATCTGGATGCAGCTTATGAGAACGGCTTCTCCCCCTTCTCCACCGGATGTCATGTGATTATCGCCGACGGCCTGAAGGGAACCGACGAGGCGCTGGTGCCGGTAAAGGGCGGCGAATATGTAAAGGAAGCCAAGATTGGCCAGGCTGTGATGGATGCCGATAACTTCATCTCCCTGACCCACTTTAAGGGTCACGAGGCCACCGGCTTTGGCGGCACCTTCAAAAATATTGGTATGGGCTGCGGCAGCCGTGCCGGTAAAATGGAAATGCACAGCGCCGGAAAGCCCTTTGTCCATCAGGAAAAATGTGTGGGCTGCGGTTTCTGCCAGAAAAACTGCGCGCACGGAGCCATCACCATTACCGATAAGAAGGCCTCCATTGACCACAGCAAATGCGTGGGCTGCGGACGCTGCATCGGCGCATGTCCCATGGACGCAGTACAGGCTGCCGGGGACGAGGTCAACGACATCCTCAACTGCAAGATCGCGGAGTATTCCGCCGCTATCCTGCAAAACAAGCCCTGCTTCCACATCAGCCTGATTACCGATGTTTCCCCCAACTGCGACTGCCACAGCGAAAATGACCGGCCCATTATCCCCGATGTGGGAATGCTGGCCTCCTTTGATCCGGTAGCCTTGGACATGGCCTGCGCTGACCTGTGTCTGGCACAGCCCATTATCCCCAACAGTATTCCCGGGGAAAAAGCGGCAAAGGGTGAGGACTGCGAGCACAGCCACGACCCCTTCACCTACACCCATCCGGATACCAACTGGCGTTCCGGCATTGAACACGCAGTAAAGCTGGGCCTTGGCAGCAAGGAATATGAGCTGATTACCGTAAAATAAGATTTGTGCCTCCCGGCAAATTGCCGGGAGGTGTTTTTCTTGTTAGTATACTAAGATTCTTTGAAAACTTTATTGACTGTCCCATGAAAAGCAGTATAATGAGAACATAGACAGAGTAAATCTTGGATTTTATAGTCTGTTTTAGGAGGAATGTAACGTGAATCAAAAAATCAACTTTCTGCACCTGATTCCCAGGGATGCGGAAATTTTGGAAGCCACTGAAAACACCTGCACCGTGCGTTTGGGCAAAAACGGCGGCGGTGTGTGTATGCCAGAAATGGTGGGGTGCAGCCAGCCCTATCTCATCGGTGATATGGAGATACTGGAAGATCATTCCACTGCCATGATGTTCCGTTTTTACCGTCCTGGGGAGGAAAAAGAACGGATCTGTATGCGTTTTGGCCTTCTGCCCCATTTTAAGACCCGGGTCTGCTTTGAGCTAGAACTGCTGGATAACCGCACCATCTATACCAACCGCACCCCAGGCATCCTAAAGTTGGTAGTTCATGGAAAGCGCACGGACATTAAAGATGTAGACCGGTTTGAAATGGGTATGGAGGATTGCTTCCATGACGTGACGGTTCGTTTTGAAAACTTCTATCTTTCGGACGAAAAGCCTGCCGAATATCCTATCCCCAATAAAAAGGTGGTGGATGCCTTTGGTCAGTGGAAGGAAAAGGACTGGCCGGGAAAAATCCACTCTCCCGAAGAACTGGAAAAGGCCATCCGCTCCCAGGAAGGGCCTGCGGAATACCCCTTCCCCAACTGGAACCGCTGGGGCGGCGACAGCACTCGGAAGCTGAAGGAGGGCACTGGGTTCTTCTCCACCTGTAAGACCCCGGACGGCCGCTGGCACCTCACCGACCCGGAGGGCTGCGACTATTTCTCTCTGGGGCCTTGCGGCATCCACCCCGGAGACGTGTGCCGCATTGACGGCTTTGAATCAGTGTGCGACTGGCTCCCGGATGAAAACGACCCCTTGTATGGGCAATTCTACCACAGCGGCACCGTACAGCGCACCGCCTATATGCCCGTCGATCACTTTAAGACCATCCGCTTTACCGGGGTAAATCTGGCTCAGATTTACGGGAAACAGTGGGAAGAAAAATGGGAGGAGCTTTCCCATCACATCCTCATGTCTCACGGCATTAACTCCCAGGGCAATTTCTCCGGCCTTTGCCAGCAGCAGCCTGACAAAACCCGCCTGCCTTATGTGCGCCAGCTGCTGAACTTCCCCATTACCAAAACCTTGATCTTCCGGGATTTCCCCGATGTACTCTCCCCGGAATATGAGGAGAATTCCCGGACATATGCCCAGACGCTGGAGGAATGGAAGGACGACCCATGGCTTATTGGCTATTTCCTACGCAATGAGCCGGAATTCAATTTTGTGCCTAATTTAGTGGTGGCCGACGAGGTGCTCCGCAATCCCACCGATACCTACTGCAAAAACGGGCTGATTCAGTTCCTGCAAGAGCGTTACGGTACTGTTGAAAAGCTCAACGAGGCCTGGGGCTCCGCCTTCTGCTGCTTTGATGCTCTCAAGGCACCCATTCCCGCCTGCACCGTGGAATATCCGGCCAGTGAGAAGGACCTCCGGGAGTACTCCCGGTTCCTCATTCGGGAATACATCCGCGTACCTGCCGAAGCCTGCCGGAAAATCGACCCCAACCATCTGAATCTGGGATTGCGCTGGTCCAAGGCTGACAACGCGGACATGATGGTAGGGTGGGAATACTTTGATGTGTTCTCCATCAACTGTTATTCCTTTGACCCCACCCAAGATATGGACTTTGCCTGCAAGGCTGGCGTAGATCTTCCCATTCTGTTGGGCGAATTCCACTGCGGCGCTTTGGACCGTGGCCTTACCGCTACCGGCCTAAAGGGAGCGGAGAACCAGCATGAGCGCGCCGTAATGTGGCGTCACTTTGTGGAAAAGGTGGCTGCTCACCGCTGCGGCGTAGGCGCCCACTGGTTCCAGTACAACGACCAGTTCTGCCTGGGTCGGTATGATGGAGAAAACTATCAAATCGGCATGGTGGATATTTGTATGCAGCCTCACCCGGAGCTGATGGAAGCCGTGCTCCAAAGCGCATCGGTGCTGTATCAGGTGAAAAATGGTGAAGTGGCACCCTCGGAGGAAATGCCCAAAACCATCCCCATGATCGGATATTGATCTTTGAATTTTATAAGGTGCGCTGCGCTTTCAGCAGCGCACCTTTTTTCTTATAAAACCCGAAAAAACTCCGGATAAAGTCGCCTTCCGGCTGGAAAAACGCGAAAAAACATGCTATAATAATAAATTGTATGTGATCTTGATTTTTTATAATGGATGGAGGAATCCCCTTTGGCTCTTACGCCTGCAATGCAAAATGAAATCAACCGGAGAAGGACCTTTGCCATCATTTCCCACCCCGATGCCGGTAAAACGACCCTCACGGAAAAATTCCTGCTTTACGGCGGCGCTATTACCTTGGCGGGCGCAAAAAAAAAAAAAAAGAACAGCCGCCAT
>CALWIS010000072.1 GCA_944380795.1 uncultured Clostridia bacterium
CGGTGATATGGCTCTCCGGCACCCCAGCCGCCGCCATAACCTGCCGGTTGCATTCCCACAAATCCAGCTGGTATTTGCCATCCTCTTTGGCAAAGACAAATTTTTCCGGCTGCAAATGGGTGAGCGATAAAAACTCCTTTGCCACCGGCTCGTCCACCTCATAGCAGCACACACCGATGGAAGGGCCAATAGCGGTGTACAATTCTTCCGGCCGGGTGCCGAATTCCTCCCCCATGCGCTGGACCATCACTTTTCCCATTTGTGCAACAGTGCCCCGCCAACCGGCATGGGCCAGCCCAATGGCGCGGTGTTCCGGGTCGATGAAATACAGGGGAACACAGTCGGCGTAATAAGTAACCAGCGTGACCCCCGGCTCATTGGTGCACAGGCCATCCACGCTCATCTGGTCTTTAGGTCGCCAGATGCCAACGCCACGCTCCTCTTTGCCCACACGGCGCACAATAGTATGGTGATCCTGCGCCGACGCGGTGAGGCTCTCGGGTTCAAACCCCACCGCAGCGCACAGCCGCCGGTAATTTTCCCGGACGTTTTCGTCACTGTCCCCCCGGCCAAAGCTCAGGTTCATGTTGGAAAATTCCCCTTGGCTCACGCCGCCCTTCCGAGTGGAAAAGGCCTGCCGCACCCATGTGAAGGGCTCCCATGCTGGGAAGGTGAGAAAACCCACCCCATTTTTTTCCTGATAGTTCATATTACAAAGCTCCATAGCAAAATTCCTTTCGTAACACTTCTTTTCCCATGATACCCAAAACCTTATGTGAAAGCAAGGGAAAGAGACAAAAAAATACAGGTCCTTACGGGCCTGTATTTTTTGCCTCTTGGGAAAGCACTTACAAATTTTGAATGATTCCACGCAAACTGATTTCGACGTTTGTTCTACAAGGAGAACTTATATTCAGAACAAAAGAAAGCTGTTTTTATACTTCTTCCTCTTATTCCATCTCGTCCAAAGTTTCCAAATCTTTCACTTCTTCCGTTTCTATGCCGTTTTCCAGGGGGACCGCGGTCTTTTTGCCGTGCCATTGGGGAACAAAGATGGAAGCCAACACCGACACAATGGGCACTGTCATCACCACGCCAATACTGCCGGAAATTCCCTGCATGATCTCAATGCAGATACTGCTGGAATTGAGGATCTGGTTCATGGAAAGATCATAGGCGTAGTTGAGCACCAAAAGGCTCAGGGAGCCACCGGCAAAAGCCAGTACCAGCGTATTGGACATGGTGCCCATCATGTCTCTGCCCACAGAAATACCGGAGCGGAACAGCTGCATCCGGGTAAGCGAGGGGTTCTGGGTATAAATTTCTGTAATGGTGGAGGAAATGGACATGGCTACATCCATCACCGCGCCCAAAGCGGAGATGAGGATCCCGGCAAACAGCAGCTCCCCAATATTCACTTGGGTATGCTGCCCGATAAACAGCAATTCCTCAATGTTGCTCACATTATAACCGCCAATATCCGCCGCCGCACCAAATAGCCAAGCAGACAGGCCTGCCAACACCACGCCGGCTACCGTCCCCAGCACCGAGCATAGGGTTTTGGCAGAAAATCCGCCGATGAGATACATGGTCACCAACGTAGTCACGAGGGTGATGAGCACAGCAGAAAAGAAAGGGGACACCCCTCGATAGATCATGGGGATCATGAGGAAAAAGATGCAAATAAAGGTAAAGATCAGGCCCAAGGCGGATTTCGCCCCGTTTTTCCCACCGATCAAGCACAGGATCAGCAAAAACGCCGCTACAAATCCTACCACTGCCAAAATACGGTCGGGGCTGTACACCGTTACGACATTGGTATCCTCGCTGACGCTGACAATGGCGATAACATCCCGTCCAGGATAACACACCGCGCCAAACAGGTTTCCATTAGGGCTGGTGGCCTCTACCGTCTGCCCTGCCAGCTCCCCGGTCTTGATATACAGTTCTACCCTCTGGTCGCCGTAACGGTTCCCGTCCTCCTGCAGGTTATCCTGCAAAACAGAAACCACTTGGGCTTTTTCAAAAGAACGCCCTTCGGTTCCCACCAATTCCGCCTTATCCACCTGGTTATACTGCCAGAGGAACAGGGCAAATCCAATAGCCAGCAAACACAAGATCCCTCGGGCCAGTAATTCTCTTTTGGATACTTTCTTTTTATTCTTCATGTTGTCCCCTCAAAAAGTGGGGCAGAAACGGTCTCCCGCCTCTGCCCTTGGATATTTACGGTTTCAGTTTGATTACCGCTTAGCGGACACGGCTCTTTTTCTTCTCCGTGTAGATCACGCCTGCCAGGCCCAGACCGGACAGTACAGCCAGCACTCCGTAGAACAGAGGGCTATTTGAACCGGTAGTGGGGTTCTCGCTGGGCTTCTCGGTTGCATTGGGAGCTGTGGTAGCTTCCGGCTTTTGGGTAGCGTCGGGTTTCTCAGTAGCGTCAGGCTTCTCAGTGGCTTCCGGTTTCTCGGTAGCATCGGGCTTCTCGGTGGGAGCAGGTGTTTCTTCTGCCAGTACCAATTCAGCCTTAGCCTTGGCCAGATCGGCTACTGCCTGGGCAACTTCGCTTTCAGGCGCGGTGTCGTCAGCTGCAACTGCCTCAGCAGCTGCCAGAGCACCGGCAAAGGCGGTCCAAGATTCAGAAGTGTAATCATCCTTTACCAGCTTTTTGGCTTCTTCGATAGCGGCATTCAGATCGGTCTTATCGGCAGACTTCACGATGGTGTAAACAGAGCTGTCGCTCAGCAGTTCTCCAGTGGTCACATCGTAGGTAGCGATGGTAAAGGAGTTTTCATCTACCGAAAGGACAGAGTAGGAGGGGGTCCAGGTCTGGCTTCTCTCTGCCACATAATCCTGCTGGTTGACAATAAGATCATAGAACTTGGAACCGGTAGAGGAGTTGGTCTCCAAATATACGGTACCTTCGGGATCGATAACCGTACCGCTGGCAACCTTACCGTTAATGGTGTAGCAAGTGCTGTTGTCCTCGGTGCCGGTGCTGCTCAGCTGATAGGTACGGGAATAGGTATGGTCATGGCCCTGGAGCACCACATCGATGTTATACTTGTCCATCAAGGGGGTGAGCTGAGTACGGAGCACAATACCGTCAGAATCAGAGTGGTCTTTACCGGAACCGTAGATGTCCTGGTGGAACATGACCACACGCCACTGTACATCGGGATTCTCTTCCACTGCCTGCTTCATCACAGCTTCGTGGGTAGCGCAGTTGTAGTTGTTGGTGTCCAGGATGATAAACAGTGTGTTGCCGTAGGTATAGTAATAATCCGTACCGGCCTGGGTCATCCCTTCGGTAGCCACACCGGAATTGGGGTTATTATAGTGGTCGCTGTAGTTGGAATTGCTGGAGTCATGGTTGCCAATGGCGGTAGACAGCGCATAGCTCTGCATTGCATCGGGATTCAGGAAACCGGCATACTCATACTCGTTGCTGGAAGAATTAACCTGGTCGCCAGCAGTCATCAGGAAGTTGGTGTCGGGGTTAGCTGCCAGTGCAGTCTCCAGCGTGATATTCCAGTTAAAAGCGTCGTTCCGGGCAGCCAAATAGTCTGCCATTTCATCGTTTTCGGAAGAGGTCTGGCCTTTGCAGGCACCAATCTGCGGGTCACCGAACAGCAGTGCCTTATAGGAATCGAAGTCCTGGGTGGTGAACTCGATTGCCTCGCTCCACTCGCCGTTCTGGAAGTATTGATAATAGTAGGTGGTGTTTTCGGTTACGCCTTCTGTGGAAACCTTGGAAGCATAGTAGGCTTCGCCTTCTTCTGCTGTCTCCACAGATTTACCCTCCGCACTGATATATCTGGGGGTTTCCTCCTGTGTGCCGGTAAACTCCACTGCGTTTTTCATATCCTTGGAGAGTGCCACACGTACTTTAGGAGTCTCCTTGGTCTTGGAATACCAGCTGAAATTCAGTTTGGTTTCGTCAGCACCGACAGTAATCGCAACTTTTTGATAGTCGGTCTTGACGGTTTCCCATTCCGTTTTCCAATTGGCCCAAGCTCCGCTTTCTGCCTGCGGGTTAATAGAAGCGTCATTCCAGTGCTCGGTGGCGGCGAGTACCGACATTCCAGAGCTGGCCACCATAGCCAATGCAAGAACCGTACAGGCCAGTTTCTTACTTTTTTTCAAATTCATCCTCTTCTCTCTTTCAGTAGTCCTGTGGCAAACCCTTGCCACAATGTTGGGTTGTTTGGTGTTCCGTTGGCATTATAGCAAGGTAAAAATAAGGCTTCAAGGCAATTTACCATAATCTTACACAACCTTACCAAGGTTTCACAAAGGTTTGCACATAGTAATTACAAAAAGCGAACAAATGTAAAAAGAGCGGCACAGGAAAAATTCCTGCGCCGCTCTTAAAGCAGCAAAGATATTTTTCGCCTTTATGACTGTACAGCAGAAGCAGCGTAAATGCTTTCCTTCTTCTGCCACAACGCAAAGGCAATGTTGGTGGAATGATCTGCGATACGCTCCAAGTTGGTAATCAAATCATTATAGATAGCGCCACCTTGGGCAGTACACAGATTCTGGTTCAAACGAGAAATATGGTTTTCCTTGCAGGTACGTGCCAGATTATCGATGGAGTCCTCTGTGGAATTGATGCGGAACGCCAATTCAAAGTCCATCTTCCGCTCCTGGAACAAACGGCAGGAATCATCCAGTACATGGATGACCTTATCCTGCATTTCGTGGAGCTCTTCCAATGCCTGACCGCTGAACGTGGTTTTAGTAGCCTGCATCTGCTGTGCCTGTTCCGCGATATTTTCCGCATGGTCTCCCACACGTTCAAAATCGTTGACTACATGGAACAGGGAACCCACCAGTTGTCGGTCGTTGTCCTCCAACTCCAAGGCATTGATCTTCACTAAATACTCGGTGATATTCGTATTCAGGAAATTGAGGACTTCCTCGTTGTCCTCCAACTCTTCCATTTTTTCCGTATTGCCGCTGAATAGCATATCCATAGACATCAAGTAGTTTTTGCGAGCCAGATCTCCCATACGGGCAACCTCTTTCAGCACCTGTGCTACAGCAATGGGAGGAGCCTTGAGAATACGGGAATCCAGATATTTGAGGGAATTTGCCTCCCGCTGCTCGTCTTGACCAGGGATGACAAAGCAAGCCAGCTTCACCAAGAAACCGCTGAGAGGCAGCAGGATAGCAGTGGTGACCACATTAAACGTAATGTGAACGATGGAGATCTGCATCAGGATATTGTCGGGAGCTGCCAGCTTTACCCAGCTGATAAAGGGGGTAAACAGGCTGATGCAGATGAACAGAGCAGCACCAATGACGTTAAACAGCAGGTGCACCGTAGCGGTTCTCTTTGCGGTGCGGTTGGTTCCAATGCAGGAAAGTACTGCCGTCACGCAGGTACCAATGTTCTGTCCAAAGATAACGAAAACCGCAGATTCAATGGGCACGACTCCCTGCCCGGCCAGTGCCATCAACACACCTACAGAAGCAGAGGAGC
The DNA here is from genome assembly GCA_944380795.1 of uncultured Clostridia bacterium. Taxonomy (GTDB): domain Bacteria; phylum Bacillota; class Clostridia; order Oscillospirales; family Acutalibacteraceae; genus Heritagella_A. The sequence goes on from CALWIS010000072.1 coordinate 5,486, forward strand.
TCTGGATGATAGCTGTGAACACCAAACCGATGAGAACGCCTAGCAGCGGGTTGGAGAAGGTGGACATCATGTCCTTGAACATCTGGGACTCGCTGAGGGGAGCCAATGCATCGCCCATATTGGTCATACCCATAAACAGGATACCAAAGCCGGCAATGATCTGCCCTACATGCTTGTAGCTGGTCTTTTTAACAAAGACCATGAGGACCACACCGATAAAAATAGCAATGGGAGCCAAGTCATTGAGTTTGATTGCAATGAGAAGTCCCGTTACCGTGGTACCGATATTGGCACCCATGATTACGCCCGTTGCCTGTGCCAATGTCATCAGGCCCGCATTTACAAAACCCACCACCATAACAGTAGTGGAGGAGGAGCTCTGAATAATCATGGTGACAATGAGCCCCACCAGCGCACCCATATACTTGTTGCGGGTGAGCTTTTCTACGATCCGCTTCAGCCGGCTGCCGGCCGCCATCTCCAGGCCGTCTCCCATCAGCTTCATGCCATACAGGAACAGGCCTAGGCCGCCCAGAAGCATCATGACGTCTGCAATTTGCATGCGTTATCATTCCCCACATTCTTTTCAATTTTCTTTTACTATGTGAACGATAGCAGCTGTTGTTTATATAGAATTATAGCTGCCATATCCTGCTATCCACAGCAAGATACATCCTTATCATAGTACTTTTACTCCGTTTTTACAAGAATTTCAAAGCTCTTTTTCAGAACATCAACACTTTTTGTCAAATGTCGGTATACTTTTTCTGATTCCCGCTGTTTCTATATGAATTTTGTTCATATTTGTTATTTATTTGCTAAATAAATCATATTATTCATTCTTGTTGGAAACCGAATACAGGAACGAATACACCGATTCCTCTACGATGGTGTTTTCACCAGTAAGCCATGGGATCTCTTTAGAAATGGACTGGTTCGCGCCGTTCCCATACCCATATGCTGGTTTTGGCACATAGATACAGTCTGGACGGCGGTCCAGATCTTCCACCAGATAATCATACAAATACTTGCTGTCTGTAGAAATATTGGAGACCATGGGGGAAGCCGGCGGGCAATCCACACAAAGATATCCAAAGGGAAGATTCCCCAGAATCAGTAGATGTTGGGCATCTCCTGTCCCATCTTGCAGCTCCTGCACCATACTGTCGTACACTTGGGCGTCGATCTCTGTAGTTAAGATGCCTTTGGCAGGACCGGAGGTCATGGCTGTATTCAGCTGAGAGACCGGCAGATCCCGATAAGCCAACGCCGAACGGATCATGACCGTAGTACCCAAAAGGAACAGCGCCACCATAACCATGCAGGTACGGATCACCGCCACCACCGTCTCCATGGAGCCGTGGTTCACGCTCCGCAAAAGGGGGCCATAGTTTTCATACACGATGAGAACTGCCGCCAACATAGAGGGCAGCAGAGCAAAGGATGCTCCAAAATCACCGGGGCGGTCACTCAAGTGGGCTCCCAAGGCCATCAGCTGACCCGGCAGATACATGGACAGCAGCAGCAGGCGGCTGCGCCGGTTGGGGTTCAAGATACATAGGGTGATGGGCCATATCCCGGCAGCCGCCAGCAAATGCCCCATTTTGATATTGGCCGGCACATCCCAGTTCTCCTGTACAATAATCGCTACCACATTGATCAGAATACATACTGGCAGAGCCACCTTGACAATGCTCTGAAAGACGGTTTCTATCCGGAAAGGAAGCTCCATGGGCAATTGTACCCATTTGGAAAGAAGCAGCAAGATCAAAATCGAAAACTCCGCTAAATATAGAGGGTCCGATTTGGAATATCCCTCTAAAAAGGTAAATACTGCTTTTCCATACCCCGAAAAGGGATAGTTCCGGCTGGTAATCAACCAAGGAAAATAATTCCACAAGGTTTTCCAGCTTAATTCCTGTCCCAAATAAAGCAGAAATAGGAGGATCGGCAGCGCCACCCCTATCGTAAAGCAAAGAAGAGCAGCTACCGTACGTCCTTTTTTCCGTGGACCCAAAGGCCGGCACAGCAGCAGGGCCGCCGCCATAGGCAATACTGCCGGCAAAAAAGTGGGGTAGATTACGGCAGCGATCCCCGCCCACAGCCCTGCTTGAAGAGCCGCAGGCCATAACCGGGAACCCTCCCGGCGGTATCCCCACAGCAAAGCAGTACCCGACAGCACCATTGCTCCCAATGCCGCAGACTGATAGGTAAAATTCAGCACCATTCCCGGAACAAAAGAGGCAGTAAGCCAGCCTGCCAGCATAGAGGCCAGATGGCTGCGGCAAAATCCCAGCAGACGGCGATATACCACAATAGCGATGAGTGTCTGTATTACCAGAAAGCATAATCTTCCTGTAAGCAGCACCCCGTCCATACTGCCATTCCATTGATGGTACAGCCGCAAAAATGGTGCTGCCAAAATGGACCACCCCGCATGGCTGTCCCAACTGTCCACCAAGGGGAGATCCCCCAGTATTAACCGATAAGCAGCGGCATAGGCGGCCGATTCATCCGACCAGTCAAAGCCGCGGAAGGCCCTCCACAAAAAAAGGGAAAAAAGGGCGGCAAAGCCAATATACGGCAGCACTTGGGCCACTGGATATGGTTTACGGCTTTTCCCTTTCCACATTTCCATCCACAAAACCATTGCATTTCCCCCGCTATGATGAAGGTACAAGTTCCTATTATAATACTTGTATTATAGCACACCCATCCACAAGAAAAAACACCTTTGCCAGGCAATCCAATTTCTTTTTCCCCTTTAATAAGGGCTTGACATAAACCCTTATATTTCTCTACAATAAAAAGACAGGTTCAACCTGTACTGCTAAGGCCCTATGATTCCCTAAAATTAAAGGAGCGCTTTTATGCTGACAACGATAAAAAAACTTTTTTCCTTCCGCCGAGCTTGGCTGCTGCTTCTACTCCCCCTTTCCCTGATACTGTATGAGTTGGCTTCCACTTTTCCTGCCTTTGCGGAATGGTATGCACGCTACCCTTATCGAGGATTATCCTGGGCTATCAACCGAATCACCGGACTTCTACCCTTTTCCCTGGCAGAGATCCTTCTGTGGCTTCTGATCCCCGGCATTTTGGCTTGGCTGGTTATTG
>CALWIS010000073.1 GCA_944380795.1 uncultured Clostridia bacterium
TTTCCACCGTGCACATTCCCAGCAGTGAGATGGGCTTCATCGCCGCAGGAATTTTGCTGGACCGCATTCAGCGCCCCAATCTCCCCTACCGCTGCTGCTATATTCAGACAACTCCGGTTTGGCGGGCATCTACACATGCCCTGCCGTCTTCGCTGGTATAACTCACCCTTCTTTACAATCGCATGATCAGCGGATAGAACCTCTGGACTCAAGTCTTTCCAGATACAATAAGCCCCACTTTCCAGCTGTTCTGTATGCTTCGTGCTGACTCGACAGTAAGCTGTAACTTGCAATTTTTCTTTCTTGTGAGAAAAAGAGCTCATTTCTGGTATCATAAAAATTCCTCCATGCCAAAAGTATATCATGGAGGAATTTTTACTATATGATGGCATAAGAAAAAAGCTACACTTTGATTTCTCAAAATGTAGCTTTTAACATGTGTTTGCGTGATGAAATTGATACCCATAGGAGACTCTTCAGTCTGCCTACTAAATCCTTTGCAATAATTTTGTGCAATAATTTTTAAGAGAGTGAGGCAGAATCTATAGATGCAAAAAGTCCAGCCAATAGACCGATTTTTCTACGAAATGCATTCCACATTAAACCCAAATGTACATTCTTTAAACTCATTTCATTTCCATCTTTAATAATGATACATCTTTTCTGCTATCCCTTGGCTTAATTTGGGCTAACACCTTTTCTTCAACTGGTTGAGTCCAGTATATTTTTAATGCCTTTTTCGCACGAGTTATAGCTGTATAAAAAATACTATGTGTAATCAACTCATCTACTTCATCAGTAATTATCACTTTAACAGAGTCATATTCTAAGCCCTGAGCTTTATGAATTGATATTGCATAGGCAACTTGAAATGGTACAATCGCTTTAGATGAACCATCATCATCTTCATCCGTAGTTTTTGTCTTATTTACGACAAAACGAATTATTGAATTCCCATTTGATGCATTCCCAACAATATCGAAGTCCATATTGTTTGTATCCATATCAATAAGTGGTCTATCTATTTCAATATCAAATTGTATTCCTTCATTTGCTTTTCCTTCATTAAGCAGTTGGAAACCAACAATTCGGCCGGACATATTGTTATGTATAACAGGGAGTTGAGCATCCGTGCGTGTAAAAAATCTGTCAGCTGCATCATTGAATAAAATTGGATCCCCTATTTTATAGCACTGAATACCTCTCCAAATTGTTTCACCTGAATTATTTTCTTGAAGAAAATGATTTATATTATTAATTCCATATAAGCCACCATAATTCAGGCACAAAATTATCTCGCTATATGCAACAGGAGTAAAAATCGACTTATCCAAATTAGCAGAACAACCATATGTCTGAAGTAGATCGTAAATATCTCCTCTCATTTCTCTAACATCTGTCCAAATATTAAGAAGAGCTTGGCTTTCAGTCCTGTATGGGGTTTTCAATTCACACACCGAGGTTTTAGGCAAAAAGAATCGTATAGACTCAAACCAATTGCCGAACTGTATGGCTTCAATTTGATATGTATCTCCAACCAGAATAAGCAACTCGAAGTCTGCTTGCTCAAGCACCTTTCTCATATCCTGATTATTTACAGTACTGCACTCATCAATTATTAAAATATCGCATTTTGTTTTCTCTTCATACCTTCTATTTACAAATTGCGAAATTGTCTTAAATGTACAATTCGATGATGCTACAATCTTCCGCCTCAAGTTATTCACAGCCGAGTTAGTTTGTGCTAAATACATCCTTGATTTACCTGAAAACATATTTGAGATGTGGTTTATCAAATATGTTTTTCCAGTACCAGCAGAACCATAAATAAGTGACACTTTTGATTGAGAAAACATATTAAGTAATGCATCCTTTTTTTCATCGCAAAGCAAAACACCAGTTGTTTGCATCCAATAATTCACCATGTTGGTGTAATTTTCAATACCATTTTGTGTCAGTCTTTTAATAGCACTAATAATTGCCAGTGTATCTTCTTTGTAGTGTTCAATAAATATGTGATCATATTTGATTATTAACTTGCGAAGCTGCTGTTTCGGTGAATTATATAGTTTTTCATTATATACCGAAACTGCAATTGTCAAGCAAAAGTAGACACAGAAAAATAATTTATCGGATGCTGTTCCAGAAAGGCGGTCAGAGCTGTCGGCTTTTTGAAAGATGTTGCGGCAATCCCTTCTTTGGGTGCGTAGATTCCGCCCAGAGACAGTCGATATTTGTCCCGTGTCTGTTCCAAGCTCAGGTGGGCGAGCACCTCAATGGCAGCTTCATAAACAGCCACCCGCCTGCTTTCGCCTTCCGGCGGCAGGCAAAAACTGTACCGCTTATCGCTACCGGCTACTTCTGCACGGAAATGCCGGGTTGTTTTGGTATAGGTTCCCCGGAGAAACGTATAGCGAGGTGTGCCGCTCCCATCTGTGCCTAAGAAGACCGCATTGTGATATACGGCACTCTCATACAGAATACCGGCGCGGACACAATCATCAATCACGTCTCGATCAATTCCTCTGCTCAACAGATATGCGTACACCCGCCGATTATCCGGTGCGGCCCCCGGCAGAAGAAACTCTCGTTGTTCCGGCTTATTCGCCAAAAGCGGCTGCTCCACAACCGGCGCTTCGTCCATCAGCATTTGAACCGCATCCAGGAAACCGACCCCTTCCACATGGATCAGGTAGTCCAGTGCACTTTTGCCGCCAATATCCCTGCTCTTCCAGTGCCATACACTGCTCTCCCCATTGATCTTGAAACTGTCATGACTGCGCAGTTCAAACTCTCCGTGGCACTGACTGGGAACAAGCTCATAGGAACGATATTTTCTCAAAAAATCAATTGCCCGTATCTTTTTCGCCGCATCGATCTGTTCCCGTGTTACTCCCGGCATACTGCTTCACCTCTCACTTTACTGTATCCAGCAGTACCTGTGCTTTGTCGGTCCGTTCCCAAGTGAAGCCCGGCCTTCCGAAATGTCCATAGGCCGAGGTCTGTGCATAGATCGGTTTCAACAGATCGAGCTGCCGGATGATGCCGGCCAGAGTCAGATCGAACACCAGCTTGACGGCTTCTTCCAGGCAATCATCCGCACAGAGGGTCCCGGTGCCGAAGGTCTCCACCGATACCATAACCGGTTCCGCCTTACCGATGGCGTAAGCCAGCGTCACCTTGCACCGGCTGGCAAGACCTGCCGCTACGATGTTCTTGGCGATGTATCGTGCCATGTAGGCTCCGCTGCGATCTACCTTGGTGGGGTCCTTGCCAGAGAAAGCCCCGCCGCCATGAGAGACAAACACGCCATAGCTGTCCACCATGAGCTTGCGCCCGGTCAAACCGGTGTCAGCATCCAGTCCTCCACACACAAAGCGTCCCGCCGGATTTACGAAAATCCGGGTATTTTCATCCGGCGGCATAATACGCAATGCCGGATTCAGCACCTTATCAGTCAGTTCCCAAAGCAGTTCATCCGGTTTGATCTCCGGATCGTGCTGGGCCGAAAGTATCACGGTATCCAGACGAAACGGTTTCCCCTCTTCGTCGTATTCCACTGTAACCTGTGCCTTTCCGTCCGGACGCAAGCCGGAAACCATACCTGCTTTCCGTACAACTGTCAGCATATATGTCAAGCGGTGTGCAAGCACCACTGGCAACGGGAGCATTTCCGGGGTATCATCACAGGCAAACCCGACCATGATTCCCTGGTCACCCGCCCCGAACCCAGCAGAAGTACTGCCGTCTCGCTGTTCCAGCGGATTGTTCACACCTTCTGCAATATCCGGGCTTTGCCGATGCACAAACAGTTCGACCCTCACACCACGCATCGAATATCCAACATCCTGCATTGCCTGGCTGATAATTCCCGGCACTCTGGGAATGTGCTGGCTGGTAATCTCTCCTGCCACGATGATGTGTCCACGGGTCGCCATTACCTCACAGGCAACGCGCGCGTTTGGATCGTGGGTCAGACAATCATCCAGTACACTGTCTGCAATTCGATCACACAGTTTATCCGGATGTCCTTCCGTAACGGACTCAGCCGTATAAAATCGCTCCATTTCTTCCTCCTTATCGTTCTTTATCTCCGCGCTTTTGTCCGCGCGGTTTGGGCTTCCCGTTTTCGTCGTAACGATCCGGATGAGCAGCAGGGATATTCCAGCTGAACATAGAGCCATACAGCATGGCTGTCTGCTGAGCCTTGGATACACCAAGCGTCTGGTTGAGCTGGTCGGCATACTCCTGCGCGCCCACGCCATCCGGAATATAATCAACAGGCCAATATCCCGACTCTCCGTACCGCATTAAAATGACCGCATTGCGACCATGCGCGGAATTAAAGCTGTACATCGGCAGATTATGCCTTCTTTCATACTCCTGTTTGACAGTATCGGGTGCCCCGGGCAAGTTGGGGTTATCATACTTCAGCCACATGATTTCGTCTGAGCAAGGCACGAACAATTCCGGCTGAAAGAACATCGCCTTGTATCGCTCTGCTTGCTCATCAGTGAGACTGCAGAAGTCTTCACCCTTGATCCCACACACGAAGAACGGTCCCGCGATCACCTGGTAATTCTCCACATTCCGATTCAAGGGCATCCCATTGAGCAGGCCCTCATCATTGCAGACAATGCAGACCATTTCATCGTTCCACGGATATGCACAGTCAATGAGCCCTCCGACTGCTGCCTGCAGCGAATCCAGACCTTTGTCTATTTCCGTAACATAGGCATACTGTCCAGGTTCCACCTTAACGACTTTCAACACAAATCACTCCATTTCCAGTGAAAAGGGCTTCAGGCTCTTTTCAATTTCATCGTAGGACTCGAAGCGCACCTCACACCCCAACAGATAGGATACAGCCTCGCTCCACTCGGTCAGGGGAAACTGTTCTTTCTTTTTCCAGCAGTACAAACTTCTCAGCGCCGCCCATTTCAAATGCGGTACCAACCGCAGACTTGAAATATACGCGCGATTTTGTTCCGCCACTTGATCCAATAAACCTTTTTTCAATAAATCCCCCATTTCAAAAAGGGCAGGGCATCCAAATGCCCTGCCCTTCTGGTCAGATTTCTTTTGCGGAATGTATTTTACTCTTCCTGCTCTTCTTGCGTTCCGCTCTCTTCATTCTCATGTTTTTTATAAAGGGCCAAGCCGATGAAGGCTGCCGCTGCACCGCCTACCATTACCGGAAGGAGCGAACGATCTCCCGTTTGCGGAACAGATCCGGTCGGTTGCGGAGTAGGTGCAGGCTGTTCCGGCTGTCCCGGTTCATCGGGCTGGCGCTCATCATACATCACCAGAGTTTGGATCTCCCCGGTGGGCTTGATCTCAAACTCAATATTTTCTGCTACCTCATATCCATCCGGAGCACTGACCTCGATCAGGGTATATTTCCCTGCGGGCAGCTTTTCAATATACCAGGGAACATCCGTGGAGACCCAGTCCTCTACCACATTTCCTTCTGTATCTTTGATGGTCAGATGCGCGCCAGGCAGCTCTTCCTTAGTCGTGATATCCTGCTTGGAAATCTGCACACTGGTAATATCATCCCGCATGACCACAGTCCCGTCCTCCAGCAGAGTCCAGTGATCGAAGATCAGCCAGTCTTTATCCGTGCAGACATACACATCGTTTTCCGGCAACATGTCTCCATTCTCGTCCTGCCGCTGTACCAGCTTGAACCGAATGCTTTCTGCTTTGGCAAAGCCATTCGGGACAATGGTTTCCACCAGTGTGTACACCTTGTCCAGTTCAAGGCCGCGGATCTCAACCGGCTTATCACCGCTGACCCACTGGCGCACCACAGTACCATCCTCATCCTGAATAGTCAGAGTCGCACCGGGCAGTTCCTCGTCACCGGTGAGCTGCCGCTTGCTGACAAACACACTGGTGCCTTCGTTCTTGCACACGCTTTCCAGCACCTGAACTTTGGCCCCGGTGTAGGTAAAGGTGAACTCCATCGGCTCATCATTCAGGAAGTAGCCGGTGGGTGCCCGCAGTTCACGGATGATGTACTGTCCGCTGTTCTGGTTGTCGGTCTCATCATAGCAGACATCCTGCATGGGCAGGTCACAGTCAAATACGACCGTGCCATCCGCTCCTGTGGGGGCAGAGGTCGCCAGCAGATCACCAGCTCGGAACAGGCGGTCGCCGTCGGCGTTGTAGATGTCATCCTGCGTATACAGGTTGAACACCGCACCGGCCAGAGCCGCGCCGGTCTTCTCGTCCAGCTTGACGACCTTGACCTGCGCCTTTTCCCGCTCGTTGCGGAACTTCAAAACCTGCTGCTCGGTGAACTCGGCAGTGGCATCCTCCGCATTGACGATCTCGAACTCGCTGGTAACAGCATTGCCGTTTTCGTCGGTGGATGTGATGGCTTTGGCCATGATCACACTGACCGTCTGCTCATTCCACTCAAAGGTCACATCGTAACTCTGCGTGGTGCCGGTATAACCATAGGGAGGCTTTGTCTCCTCAATGTGATAGCCGCCCAGCGGCAGGGTCACGGTAACCTCTCCAACCTTGTCATGAATGACAGACAGGAAATCGTAGGTAGCCTGGGTTCGGCCGGGACGGAACACTGCAATATCGCTGGTGCCATCACCGGTGGTGACCACTGCCACCACATCTCCCTTGGCATACCACAGGGTGCGGTTACCGTCGGTATCGGTCTGGCGATCCTGGGTATAGATGTCCTCATTGGCCGTAATTGAAGAAACCATTCGGACCTTCCAGCTCTTCAATGAGATAACGGCCCAAGTGCAGTTTCTCTGGAGTCTTCATACGGCCCTGGTCATCGGTATAGAACACATCGGTTTTCTCGGTCGGATCACCACTACTGGGATCGACCATGGACAGGCGTTCCCTGGTACCGTCCTCGTGGATCATATAGATGGTGAAAGCGGTGTTGGCCAGCTCGACAGCCTTGCCGGTCTCGGCATCCACCTTGACCAGCTTGAGGTAGC
>CALWIS010000074.1 GCA_944380795.1 uncultured Clostridia bacterium
ACTACAATAACCGCAGAATCAAGATTAAGTTAAAGGGCCTGCCGCCTGCTCTTCACAGACAACAAGCCCTTTCGGTTGCTTGAATTATTTCTTCAAAAATATTGTCTAACTTTTTGGGGGCACTTCAATCGCTGGCTCTCTTTTTTTTGTTTTCTCTGCTCCCGCAGCCGCCGGAAAAAATCCCGCAGCAATTCTGCCGCCTCTTCCTCCATAAACCCAGCCGTCACCTGTGGATGATGGTTGTAGGCCATAGAAAATAAATCCGTTACAGAACCGCAGGAACCCGCCTTGGGGTCGGAAGCGCCATAAATCACCTGGGGGATACGGGCATTGATGATGGCTCCGGCGCACATGGGGCAGGGCTCCAGAGTAACATACAGCTCACACTTCCACAGCCGCCAGCCCCCCAGCGCACGGCACGCCCCGTCGATGGCCTCGATCTCCGCATGGCGCAGGGCATTTTTATCCTGCTCTCGGCGGTTGCGCCCTTCGGAAATGATTTTTCCGTCGCATACCACTACCGCACCTACCGGCACTTCCCCTTCCTCACCTGCCAAACGGGCCAGTTCCAATGCCCGGAACATAGGCTCCTGGGCAGGAACAAAGGCCCTTTCCATTACCAATTTTGCAGGCTGGCCACAGCGGTCAGCACAAACAGGGCAAAAAATGCCAAAAATCCAGGATTCGTAAAGAAGGCGATGACCCGGTCAGAAAACAGCAGCAAGCCCTGTTGAAAATGACGCTGGAAGCAGTCCCGTTTTTTTAGCAGCAATACAATAAAAGCAACAAACCCTACTACCATCAGGCCATAAAATAGCAGGACATTCATCACCTCATATGCCTGATTGGACATATGGTCGGCAGCCAAGCTAAAAAACAGGGACAAGCCGTTATTCAGGGCATGGATGATAATGGGAATCCACAGGTTATTGGTGCGAATCATAATAAAGCCCAAAGTCAGCCCCACAAAGAATGTAAAGGTAAACTGCAAAAAGTTCCCATGATAAAAAGCAAACAGCAGGGCGGAACCAAACACCGCAAGCCCATTGCCATATTTGCGCAGCTGGGAGAGAATCACGCCACGGAACGCCAGCTCTTCCACCAAAGGAGGAATCACAGCAATCTCAATGATATTCAGCACCAGCGCTAATGGGGTATCGGGGGCCACCGACTCGGGCAGCGTACCGCTGAATCCCATGGATTCAATGAGGATCGCCACCACATTGGCGGGGATATTAGTGAGCATACAGAAGCCCACTCCAAAAAGAATCCAAAGAACTCCCCAGCCAATCCCTACTTTTTGGAAGGGAAAGGTCTCATTCACCGGAAGCTTCATAAATGCGATACATAAAATAAAGGGCAGCGCTACCGCAACGATGTATACTGCGCTCACCAAAAAATAATACATGGTAGAGCTCATCCCGCCGCTGGCGGTAAGGTCCATCCGAAAAGGATACCCAACGGTCAATAAAATCCACTGATAGGCCATCATCAAGCCCACCATCAAGGCCTGCACACCAAAGTTTGCCCAACCCATCACATTGGAAATATGCCGAATTTTCTTTTTATCCTTCCACTGCTGGGTTTCCCAATAGGGGATCTGCACAGGAGGGATCCCTCCCGAACCCTGGTTTTGCCAGTATCCATTCTGATTGTATGGAGGCACTCCGTTCATTCGATGCACCACCCTTTCTGCCTGCCGGCGTTATGCGGGCTGCAAATGGTCCCGCTGTTTATTTTCTGTCGATTTTACTATATTACCCCAATCCTATTGCATCTGTCAATGTTTCCTTTCCCGTGGAAAACAGCTGGCCGATCAACTGCTCCAACAACTGTTGGATGGCTTGGGAAACACTATCGGTGCGCAGGATAAACTCCCCGTCCTCTATGTGCATATCCTGCAGCGCTACCGAAATATCCAGCCCCTGCTCTTTCAAAGAGAAAGCGGGAGCCTGTACCACCAGAGCATCCCCCTGCACTTGAATTTCATCCGGCAAATATCCCTCCACCAGCGAAAGGACTACACTGGGAGGAAGAGGAAGGGCCCCTGCACACGTTTCCTGAATATGTAACAAAATATTACCGTCGGAAAACTCCGGGATCACTGAACAATAGGCGGTGATCTGCATCCCGTTTACCGGCACAGTCACCCATATCTGCAGCCGATTGTCATCTGTAATCCCCAGCATCATGTCCTGCAAAAGCTGATCTTGAGACTGCTTTCCCAAATAAACCAGATAAGCATTCATTTCTTCATCAGTGACGCGGATTTCTTCGCCGCTGAGAGTGCCCTTTACCACATCCTCCAACAGTGCCGCCGAGGGTTCGGGCTTTTCCTCCTTTGGAGTAGTATTCCAGGTAACCGCAATATACAGGCCGCTGAGCAACAGGAGGAGCACCAGGACGCAAATCCCCACAATCACTGCGGCTTTTTTCTTCCCTTTCAAAAAGGCCCCTTCTTTCTTTGGATTATTTTAATTCGGCAATGGTCACGCCGCTTTCTCCCTCTCCGAAAACGCCTAAACGATAGCTTTTAATAGAGGGGTGCTTGCGCAGATGCTGCTGCACCGCCGTGCGCAGAGCGCCAGTTCCCTTGCCGTGAATAATGGTGATCTGGTGGATACCCGTCAAAATGGCATGGTCGATGTACTGATCCAGTGTCATCAGGGCTTCCTCTACCATCTGGCCCCGCAGATCTACCTCGTTGATAGAACGCCCGCTGGGGCTTTCCTGCCCCTGTGCCCCTCTGGCAACAGAACGGGTCACCCGGCGTTCCCGACGGTTGGGGCCTGCGGGCGCAGTGTTTTTGGGCTCTTTGATGAGCCGCAGGTTAGACATGGGCACACGGGTCTTAATGATGCCCGCCTGCACCAGCACCTGGTCGCCGTCCTTGGGCAGCTCCAGTACCACCGCTTTTTTGTCAATATCGAAGATCAGCACATTATCCCCCACCTGCAAAGGCCGGGGCAGCTTGTAGCCGTCATCCTGCTTTCTGCCGTGTACCGGGTCGGCGGTATCCTCCAGCTTTTTCATGCCGGAGCGCAGCCGGGCCTTTTGTTCGGCAGAAAGGGTCTTGTTCTGCTGGCGGCGCAGTTCGTCCATCTCGTTAAGCAGGGTATCGATCTGCGCACGAGTGCGTGCTACCAACTGAGAAGCCTGCTGCCGTGCTTTTTCCAGCTCCTGCCCTGCTTCTTCTTCCACCTTACGGCGCTTTTCCTCTGCATCCCGGCGAGCCTCGGCGGCTTCCCGGCGCAGCTGATCCAGCTTTTTCCGCTCAAATTCCAGCTTTTGGCGGCTGGCTTCCAGATTCTGTACCACATCCTCAAACTGGGAGTTTTCCTCGGAAACCAGGGATTTAGCCCGGTCCACAATGGCAGGCTCCATCCCCAGCCGCAAAGAGATGGCAAAGGCGTTGGAACGTCCCGGTACGCCGATGAGCAAACGATAAGTGGGACGCAGGGTGGCAACGTCAAACTCGCAGCAGCCGTTTTCCACCCCAGGAGTTTGGAGGGCAAATGCCTTCAGTTCCGCATAGTGGGTGGTAGCGGCCATACGCACGCCCTTTTCCCGCAATGCTTCCAAAATGGACATGGCCAGCGCCGCACCCTCAATGGGGTCGGTGCCTGCTCCCAATTCGTCCAGCAGTACCAAACTTTTTTCGTCCGCCTGGCCTAAAATACGGATAATGTTGGTCATATGGGCGGAGAAGGTGGAGAGGGACTGTTCAATGCTCTGCTCGTCGCCAATATCCACCAGCACCTGATCGAACACAGAAATTTCACTCTCATCTGCCACCGGCAGCATGAGGCCGCACATGGCCATGAGGCTCAAAAGTCCGATGGTCTTGAGGGAGACGGTCTTACCACCGGTATTGGGGCCGGTGATAACCAATGTATCAAAGGTTTCACCCAGCGAAATATCAGTGGGCACTACCTTTTCTTTGGCAATAAGGGGATGGCGGGCCTGTTTCAGGTTAATGCGTCCCTGATCGTTGACCCGGGGCAAGGAGGCTTTCATCTTATAGGCCAAATTGCCCTTAGCGAAGATGACGTTCAACTCCACCGCCGCCTGATAGCTTTGGATAATACCATCGGCAAAGGAGCCCACCTCGCCGGAAAGTTCCTGCAAAATGCGCTCGATCTCCGCCTGCTCTTTGGAAAGGAGCACCCGGATTTCGTTATTGGCCTCCACCACGCCCATGGGCTCAATAAACACCGTAGCGCCGCTGGCAGAGGTATCGTGAACTAGTCCGGGAATCTCGCCCCGGCACTCAGACTTTACCGGCACCACAAAACGCCCGGAACGCATGGTGACAATGGGGTCCTGTAGGTATTTCTGATAGGCGGGGGAACGGATCATTTTATCCAGCTGCTCCCGCACCCGGCCGGAAGCGTTGCGGATTTTCCGGCGAATGTTGGCAAGCTCGGGGGAAGCGGTGTCCGCCACTTCTTCCTCGTTCTGCACCACGGCAAAAATCCGCTCTTCCAAATATTTATTGGGGATGAGAGCTTCAAAACGCCAGTCAATGCGAGTTTTCATGCCCTCGCTTTTGCTGCGCCACTCGGTAATGCCCCGGATATTCCGGAGCACGCCGCCAATACGCAGCAGTTCCACTAAATTCAGGGAACCGCCGGCTTCGGCCCGGCGCAGGGCATTCGTCACATTTTTGAGCCCGCCAAAGGAAGGGGCGCCAAATCGCGCCATCATCACATAGGCGTCATCGGTCTCTCCCAGCATCCGCTGTACCTCTTCCAAAGAGGAAACGGGCTTGATCTCTCGGGCCAATGTGGCCGCGTCATCACAGGCGGTTTCTTCGGCCAGCAGGTGGAGGATTTTGTCCAGCTCCACTGCCCGCCAATGCCGCCCGGCAATTTCGGTATTCATATATTAGTACCTCCAAAGGAAAGTAAACGATTTTGTAAATAAGTTTTTCAAAGTTCGCGTGGAGAAAGCTGAAAAATAGAACATCGCTATCACGCGAACATAAAAGTTTTACTCGATTTTTTTCAAAAAATCGCGGGGGTCCAGGGGACAGTGGTCTCGCCTGCCGGCTCGGTCGGTATTCAATGTTTGCCACTGGCAAACAATACCCCCGGTCGCCCATCGCAATGGGCGAAAACCTCCAACCTGAAAGGCGCATTTTTGAAAGGTGAATTTGAAATCTGCCGGCGGCAGATTTCAAAGAGAAAAACTTTTTGAAAGAAAAAGTTTTTCTTATTGGTTCTTAATGCAATTTTTCTTCTGTTTTCCCTTTGGGAAAACAGAAACCGCGCCGCGGAACAGCAGTGCGTAAATCTTTACACCCGCTCCACGCGTACAGGTATAAGCAGACAGTTTCCGCTATCCTTCCATCTGATGGTAAAACTCCAGCGTGGAAAAACTGCGCTGCAAGGTATGTACCACATACCGCTCCGAGGCCTTAGCGATCTGCCCCAGACCTTCCGGTGAAAGCTGAAAGGAAAACAGCTTGTCAAAGTCGGCATAAATACTGTGACGCAGGGCGGTAAGCATCCCCCGTTGCAGAGGGATGGCTTCTTCCGTCAGCGCCCCGGCACACTTGGCGCACAGCAGGTGCCCGGAACGTGGCAGAAACAGCATGGTGTCCGCCTCATAACACCCGCATCCCTGACAGTACAGCAAATCGGGCATATAACCGGAAAAACTCATCATCCGCATCTCCACCACGGTTTTTAAAAGGAGCGGCGGGCGGGCGTTTTTAGAGAGAAAATACAGCGCGTTGAGCATCAGTCGCAGGTATTCCTCCGCCGGGCTTTCCTCCGGCGCCAGTACTCCCGCCAGTTCGCAGAAATACTGGGCCAGAGCCAGCCGGGAAATATCCTCCCGCAGCCCGAAAAAGCTCTCTTTGGGCCGGGCGTCGCTGATAAGCACCCGATGCCGCCCCTGATAAATGGAAAACTGGGAATAACACAAAAGGCTGGTGCCGGAAGCTTTAGCACTGCGGATGGTCTTGGCGTGCTGGGCAAACCCCCGAATCAATCCCGCACTGCGGGTAAGAAGTGTGACCAGCCGGTCGCTCTCCCCCACGGTCTGCTCCCGGATCACCAGTCCATCCGTCTCGATCTGCATTTTGATCCCCCTTTACCGTCCCAACCGAACAGCGGTGCAAGCGGCTATAGTGCAGATACGCCTCCACGCTGCCTGTCCGGCAAAAACATTCCCATGCAGTCTGTTCATCCATTTTTCATGCCTCCTTTGACCTCTTACAAATAGAGTATTTGTCAAAGCGCCGGAGGTATGAATGGAAAATAATTGTTTGTTCGCCATTTTTCGGCAGACTTTACGCTTCGTTTATGGTAATCAGCCGTTAAAATCCGTTTTATCGTAGCCCAAAGTGTGGAGCACCGCTTCCCGGTTGCGCCAGTCCTCTTTCACCTTCACCCACAGTTTCAGGTTCACCTTGCAGCCGAAAAACTTCTCCATATCTTCCCGGGCATAGGTGCCCACCTTCTTCAGCATGGAGCCGCCCTTGCCGATAATAATGCCCTTATGGCTCTCCCGCTCGCAGAAGATCACGGCATCAATATCCGTTGCGGAGCCGTCCTCCCGCTCCCGCATCCGTTCTACCGCTACAGCAGTGCCGTGCGGAATCTCCCGATCCAGCAGGCGCAGGAGCTTTTCCCGGACGATCTCCGCCGCCAACACCCGCTCGGGCTGGTCGGTGAGGGTATCCGCGTCAAAGAAATGGCCTCCGGGCTGGCACAGCTTTCCCAGTTCGCTGATAAGCTCCTCCACGCCGCTGCCGTCCTGAGCGGAAACCGGCACCACGGCCTCAAAGGGGAACAGAGCGGAAAGCTCCGCAATCTGCGCCATGAGCCGGGTTTTGTCCTCCAACAAATCGATTTTATTGATGGCCAGCAAAGCGGGCATCCCGGATTTTTTGAAACGCTCCATCAAATCCCGGTCAGCGGGGGAAATCTTCTCCCCGGCCTCCACTACCAAAAGGCCAGCGTCCACCCCTGCCACAGACTCGGTGACGGATTTTACCATATAGTCCCCCAGCCGGCTGCGGGGCTTATGCAAACCGGGAGTATCCAAAAATACCAGCTGATTTTCCCCACGGGTGAGCACGCCCATAATCCGGGTACGGGTGGTTTGTGGTTTACTGGACACGATAGCTACCTTCTGACCCAGCATTCGGTTCAAGAGGGAAGATTTCCCCACATTGGGCCTTCCTACAATGGCGACAAACGCCGCCTTATCTTCCTGACGATATTCCATAGCAAACTCCTTTTATTTTTTACTCACTCAATCCATTCTATTTAGTACGCAGCAAAGAATCTTTCTTCTTTTCTCTCAGCGCTTTCCTTTTTTTCGCAGCAAACCCAGCGGTACAAAAATCACCAAACACACCGACGCTACTGCCACGACAAAAAATATCCCCAAACAGAGCGCAAAAGAAGCCTTTGCCAGCCATAACACGGCCATCAGCAGCCAGACGAACACCCCACACACCAGGGATAGTTTTCCCGCTGCCTGGTTGGCAAGCTCCCAAGCTTTTTGGTTCTCCATAGCGTCCTTTACATGATACCCCGCCTGCGTGGAAGGATAGGCGGAATGCTTTTTGAGCACACCCCACCCTGTGATCAGAAAAATCAATCCCAACACGGCATACACGATCAAAAGCCCCAATTTCATCTCTATCACCTTTTCCACAAAACAGCGCTTATAAAAGGCTATGCACCGCTATTTCCTATTGTAATCCACTGCCGCTTCCCTGTCAAACCCTTCCGGGTGTTTCTTCAAAATTTTACAGGATACAAAATCAGCTTCCGCCCCACAGGACGAAAGCTGACGTTTCTCATTCATTTTCGGCGGGGCGGGCGCAGCTTGTTCAGCAAAGGCCCCGGCCCCCATATGATAAAAACAATGGCCAGCAGCCCCGATACCGCTAACAGTGGAAGCCTCCACCAGCAGGCTGTGAAAAAGCCCCAGATCACCGGAAAAACCTCCGGTTTCCAGAACAGGCTCCAAGCTACTCCCAGCGCGAACAAGGCGCACACCAGCACAGCTCCCGCTGCTGTGTCCTTGACCACCTTGGCCCATTGGCTGAATCCCACCGTATCCCGGTCACAAAGCCGCTCAATGGAGGTATTCACCACCTCGGCGCACAGCACCAATGCAAAGGTGAGGAACAGCACGGCATACTCCGTGGAATTCAGGCCAAAAAAGGTGGAAAATCCCGCCACATACAGCGCTGCCACGGTATGGATGCGCATATTGCGCTCCTGCACCAAACAGTACCAGATCCCCTGTACCGCAGCCCACAGGCTTTTATAAAAGGGCCGCTTGTGGTTCATCTCGATTCATCGCCAAAGGTATAAGCGCTGGAAGCAGGCAGCCCCAGCATACTCATGACCAGCTCTTCCTTTTCCCGCATATGCACGCGCTCAATGCCGCCATTTTCATGATCATAGCCCAGCAGATGCAGCATGGAATGGGCCGTCAGATATCCCATTTCCCGCTCGAAGCTGTGGCCATATCGTTTGGCCTGTTCCACTGCCTTGGGCACAGAGATCACAATATCCCCCAGAATCTTGGCTCCGGTGGTGTGATTCTCATCATACACGCCGTTTTCCCCCATAGGGAAGGAGAGCACATCCGTGGGCATGTCCTTGCCCCGGTACTCCCGGTTCAATTCCTGAATCTGATCGTTATCTACAAAGGTAACGCTGATCTCGGCGGAATAGGGGAATTTTTCCATACGAAGCACCGCGTTGCAGCAGCGGCGCACCAGCATCCGCATCCCGGTGGGGATCTTTACTGCCTTTTGCTTATTGGTGATGATTACTCTTATTTTTTCCATTTCTTACGCCAGCCTCCTCGTATTTTTCATATGCCTTGATAATATCCTGTACCAGTTTATGGCGAACGACGTCCCGCTCGGTAAACCGGAAAATTGCAATATCCTCTACGCCCTTTAGAATGCGCATGGCATCCTTTAAGCCGGAACGCTTTCCATCCGGCAGGTCGATCTGGGTCACATCCCCGGTGATGACCATTTTGGAGTCGAACCCCAACCGGGTGAGAAACATTTTCATCTGCTCCGGCGTGGTATTCTGAGCTTCATCCAGAATGATAAAGCTGTCATCCAAAGTGCGGCCTCTCATATAGGCCAAAGGCGCCACCTCAATATTGCCCCGCTCCACATATTTCTGAAAGCTCTCCGCTCCCAGCATATCAAACAGCGCGTCATACAGGGGACGCAGATAGGGGTCTACCTTCTGCTGTAAATCTCCGGGCAAAAAACCCAGCTTTTCCCCGGCTTCCACTGCCGGGCGGGTGAGGATAATCCGGTTGACCTCCTGTGCCCGGAAAGCGGTCACTGCCATAGCCACCGCCAAATAGGTTTTGCCGGTACCGGCAGGCCCTACGCCCAAAGTAATGGTGTGGGAACGGATATCGGTGCAGTACTGCTTTTGGCCCACGGTTTTGGGCTTTACCGGCTTACCCTTGCTGGTGATGCAGATACAGTCCCCGGCCAAAGATTGCAGCTTGTGCTCCGAACCCTCATTGACCATGGAGATGCAGTAGCGGATGTTCTGCTCTGTCAGCGCTTCCCCTTTGTTGATGAGGTTTAAAAGGCTTTCAATGGCCCGTACCGCCCGGTATACGCATTCCGCGTCTCCAGACACCTTGATCTCGGAATCCCGGTTTACAATGCTGACGCCGTATTCCTTTTCCAACAAACGGATATTGCTGTCAAAGCTGCCGAACAGTGCTGCGGCCTGCTCCATCCTGTCAATATTGATTCTTTGCTCGAACATAGCCTCACCTTGATTTTTCTCTTTTAATTGAAATTTTTTCTTTATATATTATATCATATAGCGTTCCATTCGTCATTGAATAATTCATAAAAAAATCAACAAATTTTAGCTCATTTATACAGTATTTATTACATACACTTTTACGTAAATTCTGTTCTTTTCTCCTTTTTCCTGTGCAAATTCCCCATTTTCTTGCTATACGGGGTCATCCAAAGAGAATCTCCTGAGAAACCCCGATTTCTTCCTGACATTGGGCGGTTACCGTAAGGAACAGCGTTCCATCTTGGATTTTTATATTAGATTTCTGCGAAAGCACCCGTCCCTCTGCTCCCAACAGTTCCCTCTGCTGTAGTTCTATGGACTCCCAAGCCAAAGATTCCGCTTCCTCCTGGGTCAGTGTGCAGGGCTGTTCCCGATATTGGTTCCAGGTCTCCTGGGTAATAAAGGCGGGAAGCTGGGTGTCCAGCAGGGTCAGGGGAAACTCCTCCTGCTCCCGCTGCCAAAGCCCCTCCGGCTCTTTGTGTAGGTTCAAAGGCAAAGTAATTCCAAAAAAGGTGACGCTGCGCCGGCACACCGTGCGCTCGGTTTTTACTGCCTTCACCTGCTCCAAAGGAACCTGGGCCGAAAAACTTCGCTTGGTTTTGGCCACGATTTTTCCCCGAGCATATACCGCGCTGGTTCCTCCCAGCTGGTTTTCCTTGATACCGGAAATAAGAAGCTGTCCCTGGGTGACCGCCTCCCCGGTTTTGACCATGGCGGTACCGTCAAAAGTGTTGATAGAGAGGATGACGCCATCCACCGATGCCAAAATATTGGCCGGTGTTTCCGAGGTTTGCTCTTGGGGAATGGGAACGCCCTCCTGTAGGCAGATTTCCGCACTGCTGCCCCGGGTATTGATGCTGATCCATCCAATCTCTGGAAAACGCTTCATCAAGGCAGAGGCCAGACTCTGGGGGTCCACCTCGTTTCGTAAAGCTCCCTGATATAATCCTTCCTCCTGGGCTGCTTGAAGCAAAGTGGAAGCCGCCAACTGATCGTTGCCAGATACGGTAATGAGCCAATACCGTCCCGAAAGCATCCACAGCAGCAAAAGAAACAGGGCAGTTCCCGCCAACATTCCCTTTCGCCGGGTGGCCCTGCGCCAGTAAAAGGGAAGGCCATATTTGCCCAGCATACGCATCCGCACCCGGCATTTCCGGGCCTCCGGCAGGAGGGAAGGGTATTCCGAGGCACGAATCCGGCAGGAAAAGGTGCATTCGTTCTGTGTAGGCTTCATTTCCCAGAGCACTTTGCCACCACGAGTGCACAGGCTCAAGAACCGTTCTGCCTGCCCTTTTTGCTTTCCAGATACTGTAAAAGCCACCCACCCTGTCAACCATCTGATCGCTCCTACCATCCTGCACCCCCGCCTTTTATACCAGATATTCCAGGCCTGTAAAAAAGCCTTCCACAATCATGGAGTTTTCCGTCATACACCGAATTCGCAGACTTCTGCCGGTAAAACGGACACAACGCTTTCCCAGGCGGATACGCACCACCTCCGGCCCATATTCCAGCACACCGCTGCTGCCTTCAATCACCGCCCGGCGGTTGCTGTACAGCTGGATACACCCTCCCATCCCAGCCTGGCTCATTCCCGCCGCCAGATGGAACCGCTGGTTTTTTTCTGCCTTTGCGCCTTTCATATACGGTCCCTCCCTTTCCTGTCTCTGTCAGATATATGCACGGGGACACGCTTTCCATGACAAGCGGTTTTGTGGGAATGTTCCCCCCACCATGAGGATATATTTGGAAAGAGAAACCATTGCATCCCAACCGAAAAGGAGCTGTTTTCATGACTACCAGCCGGAATGATGCCCATATCCGCAAAAAGGGAGGATGGCGCATGGCTGCGGCGGCTGCCGCTGCCGCAGCCTTTGCCTTTGCCCTTTTGTGCTTTCCCGGAATTGCCGGGGCAGGGGTGACCCAGGGACTTTCCTCCTGTGTGAATACCCTCATTCCCTCCCTGTTTCCCTTTATGGTGCTCAGCACCTATATGGCAGAGAGCGGACTTGCCGCCTCCCTTGGAAAGTGGGCACAACCGGTGACCCGGTTCTTGTTCCGTCAGCCGGGGTGTGCTGCTGCGGTGGTGCTCATGGGCTTTGTGGTAG
>CALWIS010000075.1 GCA_944380795.1 uncultured Clostridia bacterium
ATTTCTTCCCTCTAATCTTTATGAGTTAGACCTGACGGAGCTGCCCGATACCGACAGCCTGTTTGAAGCTGACGGCTGTATTGCGGCGGCAGAACAGGAAGCCCGGGCTCTGTTTCACAGCCGGGCCACCTTTTTTTCCGCTGGCGGCTGCACGCTGTGCATCCAGGCTATGTTCCGGCTGGCGGCACCACAGGGAGGAAAAGTGATTTCCAGCCGGGTGATCCACCGCAGCGCCGTAAATACTATGGCGCTGTTGGGTATCCAGCCGGTATGGGTGCGCCCAAGGCCGGATGCCGGGCCATGCTTGGCGGGACGGCTTCACCCACAGGATGTGGAAGAGGCCTTGCGCCAAAATTCCGACGCCAAAGCCGTGTATGTCACCAGCCCGGACTATTATGGGGTGTTGGCGGATATTCAAGGGCTGGCAGAGGTGTGCCATTCCCATAATGTCCCCCTGCTGGTGGATAATGCCCATGGCACCCATTTGGCGCTGCTGGGGAAGCATCCGCTGGCATTGGGCGCAGACCTCACCGCCTGTTCGGCTCATAAAACCCTGCCGGTGCTCACAGGAGGCGCGTTTTTAAACGTGGGGGATACGGAACTCAGCCGAAAGTTAAACTTTGCAGAACGGGCTAAGGAGGCAATGGCGCTGTTTGGCTCTACCAGCCCCGGATACCCCGTTATGGCTTCGCTGGATCTGGCCCGGGCGTGGGCAGTGGAACAGGGGAAGGAAACCTGGGAAGCACTAGCCGTGCGTATGGAAAAGATTAAGGAAACAGCCCGAAAAAAGGGCCTGCTGCTGCCGGTGGGGGAAGTGGACCCCACCCGTTTGGCCATTGGTACGCTGCCGGTAGGAATGACTGGAGAGGAAGCGGGGGAGTTTTTCCGGCAGCAGGGCATAGAGCCCGAGCATGAGGACGGAGCCTATCTGGTGTGTATTGTCACCCCCTTTCACACCGAGGAGGAGTTAAACCGGCTGGAAAAGGCGGTGCTAGCTCTGCCGGAAGCCCGTTATTCGGTAAAAGAAGCCTCGGCCTTGCCGCCGCTACCGTCGGTGCGTATGGCGCCCCGGGAGGCGGTGCTGGCGTTTCAGGAAAGTGTGAAGCTACAGGACGCGGTGGGACGTATCGCCGGAGAAGCGGCCTGTCCCTGCCCGCCGGGGGTACCCATTGTAATGCCAGGGGAAGAAATCACACAGGAATGTGCAGCATTCCTGAAAAACTATCATCTAAAGGAGCTTCGGGTGGTAAAGGAAGAAACCCTTTAACCAGAGATAGAAAGGGGGAGCAAAAGTGGGATATTCCTGGAACACCCTCTATTTGCTGCATAACGGAAGCCCCTGGCTGCCAGTGATGGGAGAAATACACTATAGCCGGTTCCGGGAGGAATTTTGGGAGGAATCCCTTCGAAAAATGAAGGCCAGCGGGATAGAGATTGTTTCCACCTATGTGATCTGGATTCACCACGAGGAAATAGAGGGAGAATTTGATTTCAGCGGCTGCCGGGATTTGGGAAAGTTCCTCCGGCTGTGTGCCAAGTTGGAGTTAAAAGTGTTTTTGCGTATGGGACCTTGGGCTCATGCAGAAGTAAGAAACGGCGGATTCCCGGATTGGCTGGTGCAAAAAGGAATCCCCTTGCGTTGTAATGGGGAAAGCTATCTGCGGTATGTCAAACGGTTTTGGTCTATGGTATACGAGCAGGTAGACGGGATGCTGGAAAAAGACGGTGGCCCGGTGATCGGTATACAGATCGAAAACGAGTATGGACATACCGGAGGGCTGAGAGGAGCAGCCGGGGAAACTCATAGCGCACATTGGCGGAGATCGCCCGTAAAGTCGGTTTTTTGGTCCCCTTTTATACGGCTACCAGTTGGGGGAATTCCATTACTGGCGGCCTTTTGCCGGTAATGCAAAGCTACTGTGAAGCCCCTTGGGACCCGCGCCGAAAAGAATTGGAGGCCAATCCCAATTTTGTATTTATAGATATTGAAAAAAGAGGATTTCCAGGCACCAAAACTACGGGAAGCCGAACGGGTGTAAGGGAAGTACCCTATCTATTGGCAGAATTGGGGGGCGGTGTGCAGCCTACCCATCACCGTAGACCGGTGACCACCGCTAAAGACATTGGAGCTATGTCGATTGTACATATAGGCTCGGGAGCGGGACTTTTGGGATACTATATGTATCACGGCGGGAGTAATCCCAAAGGAAAATCCACCCCCTTGCAAGAAAGCCGTGATACCGGTTTCCCCAGTGATCTGCCGGTCATCAATTATGATTTTAATGCCCCTATCCGTCAATACGGCCAGATTTCAGATGCCTATCGGGAAGTTCGGCTGCTAGCCATGTTCTTAAAAGATTTTGGGGAAGATCTGGCACAGCTAAAACCGGAAGTTTCTCCTGTAGGGGTGCGTCCAGAAAACACCCAGACCTTACGTACCGCGTGGAGGCATGACGAAACTCATGGGTATGTGTTTTTTAACAATTACCAGCGCAACAAAGTTATGGAAGAGCAGGGGTGTGTGTGCCTGATGGGAAAATGCGCAGAGCCGGTAGAGTTTCCATCCATCACGATTTCCAATGGTTGTTATGGCTTCTTTCCCTATCATATGAAGCTGGGAAATGCAGAACTTCTGTGTGCTGCGGCCACCCCTTTGTGTAGGATTGCGGGTCCGGAGGATACTTGGGTGTTTTACGGCGATTGGGAACCTAGGTTCCAGTGGAAGGGTGGAAAAGCAGCGTCGGTGCTCCATCTTACCCGCCAGCAGGCATTAGAGGCGTGTAAAGTAAAGTTAGACCGTGAGTATCTTCTTCTCTCTCCAGGATATGTGTGGGAAGAAAATGGGAAATTAAAAATAACCGGGGGAAAGGATACGATGCTGAAAAGCTTTCCGGCCCTGTCTCATCTGCCCCAAGGGTTTGTTCCGGCAGGTACCCAAGGAGTTTTTACCTGTTATCGCAGGACAATGACTCAAGAAAATTCCACGCTATCCTTTCGTCTTATTTCTGAACAGCAAGAAGAAAAGTTATATGAGCTGTCTGTGGAGTATGGGGAAGGGATAGAGGATTGTATGATCCAAATAGATTATGTAGGAGATAGTTTGGAGGTTCTGCTGGGGGGAGAACTGATAAACGACCATTTTTATACGGGCCAACCGCTGGAAATTAGCGCAAAATATTTTGATTTTCCCAAAAAACTTCGGGTCCGTATCCATCCGCTGTACAAAAATTCTCGATGGTTTTTGGAAAGCTGGCCAGAATTTACAGGAAAATGCGCTTGTAAGATGATGGCTGTCACAGTAGAAGATGAATATCGATAAAAATTCAAAAAAGATGAAAAAAGGTATTGACAATCGAATTCAGATGGGTTATACTAATTAAGCTGTTTCAAAACAGTTATGCGCCAGTAGCTCAGCTGGATAGAGTGTCTGACTACGAATCAGAAGGTCAGGGGTTCGAGTCCCTTCTGGCGCGCCAAAATGACAAGAGGTCAACAAAAGTTGACCTTATTGTCATACATAAGCGCTGAAGGTTTATATTTCTTCAACGTTTATGTATGATAATAATGTCTGACGAGGTGTAGGCTCGCCAGACGATCATTATCATTTCTTGATACTCATCCTCGGTGCCGATTCCTGGGGTACAGTCAGGTTTGTCCGGCCGTATTCTTCCACGTATTTCCCATGTCAGAGGCGCGCAACAGCACACTGATATAACAAGGGGTATTCCTCACCGTGAGTTATGAAGTTGTCAAGGTTCAGGGGTTTGGAAGGGCTTCGGCCCGAAGGTTTCTCTTTTATCCTCAAAAAGAGAAACGCCCGAACAGAAAGCTTTTCGGCAGCGTTTTCCGTTCAGGCGTTTGCAGAAGTATATTAGCTGTGTTAACATAGGAAATATGTCAGCACGGTTAATCCCTTGCTTAGCGTTGGAACGGCTGTGACCGCTTCCATTAACTTATCAGGTGCTGGTAACATCTGATAAGAGTTAAGTGAGGGTTTTTTATTTCCTCACTGTTCTTTTATTATACACCTATACTACTGCTTATGCAAGTCCTTTTTCTGCACTGTCGGTATCGGCGGTGTTTTTTTGTTCAGGCAGCATCGTGTTAATGGCAAGTACGACATAATGTCGCACTTGAGCGCATGGGGGAGAAGCTGCCAGGAAGCAGCCTCTCTGCAACTACGACATAATGTCGTACCTGGGCGCATGGCGGAGAAGCTGCTAGGAAGTAGCCTTTCTGCAACTACGACATAATGTCGGACTTAAGCGCATGAGGAAGAGGTTGCCTGGCAGCAGCCCTTTTCTAACTACGACATAATGTCGGACTTAAGCGCATAAAAAAAGGCTGCCTGGTAGCAGCCCTTTTGCAACTGCGACATAATGTCGCCTTTTAAGGATACGCAAGAGACAATACGGTAAGCCTTGCGTTTTGTTAAACCATATGGTATTCTGTTTGACGGTGCTACCGATAAACGGCAAGCGGTTAGTTCCCCTGACTTTATCAGGGGCGCTTCTTGCCCCCTGATCTTTATGAAAGGGGGGCTGACAATGGTTACATATTCTGAT
>CALWIS010000076.1 GCA_944380795.1 uncultured Clostridia bacterium
GTACGATGTGGCCGCTTCGGCCAGTGCGGAGGCTGTCATCGCGGAAAGCGGCAGTGTACAGGTGGCCATTTCGGTGCCCGATGTGGCAGATGGCACCCAGGTGGTTGCCATCTGCTGGGACCGCAACGGTAACTCCCGTACTGTGCCCGTGCGTGTCGTGAACGGTGTTGTGTACCTGACGGTTTACAGCTCGGGGCCTGTCATGATCATGGCCCGGACGCAGGTGCAGGGCTGAGTTTGAAAAAGGCTTTGGGGTAAAAGGCAGCCGGCCTGAAGAAAAGTGTAAAAGACAGTAAGGACTTGCGAAAAGGGCTGCTTTCCAGACACAACGTGTGGCAGGGAGGCAGCCCTTACTTTTGCTTGGAGACACTTTTATGGAATATGGATTTTAATGCGATAAAGTAGCATCTTTGGGTAGTTGGGAGCGTCATGGATGATTCAGGGCAGAGGAATGGAAACCAAAAACGGCGGCTGGGAACCAATCGTTTTTGGAAGATATTTTGTAAAAATGACGAAGGAGCAAAAGTGTTACCTGGCAGTACGAGGAATCTTTGAGCGATTTCTTGCGGTATTAGCACTGATTATATTATCTCCGTTATTTGTCGCTGTAAGCATTGCTCAGAAAATAAGTGCACCGGATGAACCGATTTTCTTCAAGCAGAAGCGTGTAGGAAAAGATGCGCATTGTTTCAACATCATAAAATTCCGCACTATGAAAAGCAGCGCACCTAAAAATGTCGCGACCGGCGACTTGGAAAGTCCAGAGCGTTACATTTCAAGGCTTGGCCGTATTCTGCGCGATACCAGCATAGACGAACTGCCGCAGCTCATCAATGTAGCTCGCGGTGAAATGGGCCTGATCGGGCCACGGCCGCTTGTATATACAGAACGTCAGATACGTTTCCTTCGGCGCTGGTATGGGATTTATCAAGTGAAACCGGGTATTACAGGCTGGGCGCAGGTTAACGGACGGGATACCGTTGATATTTACGACAAGGTGTTCTATGATCGTGAGTATGTACAGAAAGTAAGTTTGCTTTTTGACGTCAAGATTGCTTTGAAAAGTATTGCTGTTGTTCTAGGGCATCACGGAATTGTGGATGGTAAAGTTGACCCTCAGATTCGGAGGGAGAGTATTGTGTTGCTACGGGAGAGTGAGCTGAGAAAGAAAACTGTAAAATCAGAAATAGACATAAGTTTAGATGAATATGAGACGGGAATCGTTTAAATACTCAGTTTAAAACGAGAAAGTGAGTTTCGATGCGGATTTTAGTTGTTTGCCAACATTATTGGCCAGAGCCTTACCGGCTGCCAGATATTTGTGAGGAACTGGCGAGACGTGGGCACACAGTAAAAGTGATTACAGACGTTCCCAATTATCCAATGGGCGTTACATATCCGGGATATGAGAAAGGAAAGCAGCGAGAACAACCACGCAACGGAGTTTCTATTCATCGGTGTTTTACGATTCCGCGCAAGAGAGGGGCCATTTTTAGGTTCCTAAATTATTACAGTTATGCAATTTCCTCAACATTATGGGCAAAATGTACAGATGAAGAATACGATGTAGTCTTTACAAATCAAACATCACCTGTGATGATGTCCTGTGCTGCAATCGCCTACGGCAGAAAACACCGCAAAAAGGTGGTCATGTATGTGCAGGATCTCTGGCCCGCATGTCTGCAAGCAGGCGGAATCAAAAAGGGGTCGTTGATTGATCGAATTTTTCACTGGATCTCAGGCCGTATTTACCGCAGCGCAGACCAATTGCTAATTTCATCAAAAGGTTTTCAGTCGTATCTTGAGAAAGAACATCGTGTGCATTCTGACAGAATTGTATATATGCCGCAGTATGCTGAAGATCTGTTTACGCAAAAACTTGAGACGGTCGAGCATCAGGATGTGAATCTCGTATTTGCCGGCAATGTGGGGGTTGCACAGAATGTAGACACTATCCTTATGGCTGCAGAAGCCTTGAAAGAAGAACAGCGCATCAAGTGGCATATTGTGGGCGATGGTGTTGATTTGGAGCGCTGTAAGGAGATGGCCAAAACAAAGGGCCTGAATTGTATCATTTTTCACGGGCGCAAACCGCTTGAAGAAATGCCGTATTACTATGCGATGGCAGATGCAATGCTTCTAACTTTGGTGGATGATCCGGACATTTCTCGTACGTTACCTGGAAAAGTACAGACTTATATGGCTGCAGGAAAACCAATTTTGTGTGCGGCAAATGGTGAAGTACAGGATGTGATTCATGAGGCAAACTGCGGCTATGCAGTCAAAGCAGGAGATTGGCAGGGGATGGCGGAAAGCGTGAAGCGCTTTTTGGAACAGCGCGACAGCGTGCCATTTGGTGAGAATGCCAGAAAGTATTATGAAAGTCACTTTGCCAAGGGCAGGATGATCGACAAGTTGGAGCATGAGCTGGAAGCGGCTTGTGGCGATTTGGCGACGGTATAAAAATCGTTCTGAGGTTAAAACAGATGAAGGTGTTGCTTATAAATTCCGTCTGTGGCATTGGCAGCACGGGCAGGATATGCACCGACCTTGCGCAGAAGTTTGAGGTGGAGGGTCATGAGGTCAAAATTGCATACGGACGAAAGGCTGCTGTGCCAGAACAATTTCAGAAGTATGCAATCTGCATAGGAATGGATTTTGACTGCAGAATGAATGCAATACAGACCCGCCTTTGACATCGATAATCTGCAAGGAAGAATGTGAGAATATAAAAAGGATGCATTGGGTAAAATACCAGAAAGTAGGTAGAAAAAATATATCAGAGATTGAAGCAGTAACAATGTATATGAAATTAATTGAAAGAGTACTTGAGAAGGAGAAATAATCATGAAGGTTCTTTTATTGTCCCCCTTACCTCCACCTTCAGGTGGAATTGCTCGGTGGACGGAAAGATATCTGGAGTGGTGCAAGGATAGGCATGACGTGATAGTTGTAAATACTGCATTACAAGGAGATCGAGTAGGTATAGCAGGAAAAAAAATAAAGCTTACAGATGAAATAAAAAGAGCTGCATATATTATTTGTAAAACCAAAAAAGGGATAAAGCACAAACCTGATATAGTTCATATCAATACAAGCTGTTCTAGATTTGGTATTTTGCGGGACTGGATATGCATGAAGTGTGTCTACAAGAAAAAAATACCAATTATTTTACAATGCCATTGTAATATTGCGGATCAGCTTGGAACAGGAAAACTGGCAACAATGCTGTTTTCGGATATGGTTAATAAGTCTGAAAAAGTTTTAGCTCTGAATAGCAGTTCCATGAATTACGTCGAAAAGATAAATCCTAGAAAGACTGATTTATGTCCAAATTTTGTTTTGACTAATCAGATTTCTAATTATCACAAGATTAGAGATCGAATTGAAAGAGTTATTTATGTTGGAGATGTACGTCTATCAAAAGGCTCAGATGATTATTATATGCTGGCAAAGCAAAATCCGGAAGTGAAGTTTATTGTTGTTGGCTCTGTAACAGAAGAGATGGCACAGGTGGAGAAACCCCAAAATGTTCAGACTCTAGGAAGACTTGAGGCAGTTGATGTTGAAAAGCAGTT
>CALWIS010000077.1 GCA_944380795.1 uncultured Clostridia bacterium
CACATCGCCCCCGGCAGTTCCGATTTGGAGGAAGCCCTCCACTGGCCGGGAAATAAAATCCTGATGAAGTCCGGCAGTCAGATGCCCGGCGTTTTGCAGGCCATAGAGGAGCACGCAGACCTTGCAAAAAGCGCAATGATTCAAAACTGCGGCCTCCCGGACGAGCGGGTGTTCCCCAACCTCAGCGAGGAAAAGCCTCAGGATTCCACCGGATATTTTGCCACCGTGATTGTGAAGGAGTGAGGGAAGATGGTACATTTTGTTGGAGCAGGCCCCGGAGCCCCCGACCTCATTACCCTGCGGGGCGCGGAGCTGCTGAAAAAAGCCGACTGTATTATTTATGCCGGAAGCCTTGTGAACCCGGCGCTTTTGGAAATGGCGAAAGAGGGCTGTGAAATTCACAACAGCGCCACCATGACGCTGGAAGAGGTGCTGGAAGTCATGGTCCGCATGGAAGCGGCCGGAAAGATGACCGTGCGCCTTCACACCGGAGACGCCAGCCTGTTTGGTGCCATCCGGGAGCAGATGGACGCACTGGACGAAAAGGGCATTGCCTATGACGATACCCCCGGTGTTTCCAGCTTTTGCGGCGCGGCGGCAGCATTGAACGCAGAGTACACCCTGCCCAGCGTGAGCCAGAGCTTGATTATCACTCGTATGGCAGGGCGCACCCCGGTACCGGAAAAGGAGCAGCTGGCTTCCGTGGCACAGCATCAGGCTTCTATGGTGCTGTTTTTGTCCTCCGGTTTGCTGAATGAGGTGCAGGGGGAGCTTCTGCGGGGCGGTTATAAAGCCGATACTCCGGCAGCAATCGTCTATAAAGCCACTTGGCCCGATGAAAAGGTCATTCGCTGCACCGTGGGTACCTTGGCACAACGTGGCGAAGAGGAGGGTATCCGCAAAACGGCTTTGCTGCTCATTGGCGATTTCCTCGATTCCTGTTATGAGCGCAGTCGCCTGTATGACCCCACTTTTACTACAGAATTCCGGGAAGCAAGCGCCCCGGAACAAAAATAAATAATCGTACGCGTGGATAACACTTCCCATTTGCAGTTTGTTTTCCCGCGACTAAAGTTTTCGTCCACCTTTTTCTTAAAAGGTGGTGGGAGTCCAGAGGGCAACGCCCTCGGTCGCCCGTCGCAACGGGCGAAACACTCCAACCTGAAAGGCGCATTTTCGGGGGTGAATTGAAAAATATCCCAGAGGGATATTTTTCAAGAGGGCCCCTTTTGAAAGAAAAAAGGGGCCCTGCTTCGTTCCTGATGTAGCTACCCTCTGTTTTCCCAACGGGAAAACAGAAACTTCCCCCAATTGAAGAGGTGGCCATTTAGACTCTATTCCGCGACAGGAAGGACGCGCAATGCGCGCCCCTACAAAAATGTCGCAATCTCCATATAGAAAAGACTGGCGGTGAGAAAGATGAAGCTGGCGTTTTTGGCCTTTACCGAAAAAGGATTTGCCCTTGCCGGTTCTCTGGCACAGGCTCTGGGCGGCAGCGTGATGCGCTGTGGAAAACCGGATTCCCTGTCGGACTGGACGCAAAAACACTTTGCCGATGATGACGGGCTGGTGTTTGTAGGCGCGGTGGGTATCGCTGTCCGGGCCATTGCCCCCTATATTCAAAAAAAGTGGAAAGACCCGGCAGTGGTGGCCGTGGACGAATGCGCCCAGTTTGCCGTGCCTCTGCTTTCCGGTCATTTGGGCGGGGCAAACCGTTTGGCTCGTGCCGTCAGTGAAGTGTGCGGCGCACAGGCCGTCATCACCACCGCAACGGATGTCAATGGCGTGTTCGCTGTGGATGAATGGGCTCGGTGTCAGGGATTGTCTGTTATCGACCCCCAGCACATCAAGCTCATTTCCGGCAAGCTCTTGGCCGGGGGAAGTGTGAAAGTATACAGCCCTTATTCCATAGATGGCGAATGCCCGGCGGGGATAGAAGCTGCCGAAACCCTTCCCGCCGACGTGGCGGTGAGTGTCCGGCAGGAGGACGCGGTGTTGTCCCTGGTGCCGAAAACGGTGGTGCTGGGGGTAGGGTGCCGCAAAGCTACGCCCAAAAGTACCATTGAATCGGTGCTGGAACGGTTTTTGCAGGAAAACCGGTTGCATCTGGAAAGTATTTGCACCGTTGCCAGTATAGACCTAAAAAAAGAGGAACCGGGACTGATTGCGTTTTGCTGCTCTCACGGCTGGGAGTTTCAAACCTGCACCGCAGAAGAACTCCGGCAGGTACCCGGGGAGTTTACCCCGTCGGCTTTTGTCAGCCAGATCACCGGTGTGGATAATGTTTGTGAGCGCAGCGCCGTGTTTGTCAGCGGCGGTGATTTATTTCTGAAAAAATTTGCCGCAGATGGCGTGACCATGGCGGCAGCAGAAAAGCCCCTGCGACTGGACTGGAACTGGAACCGGTAATACCGGGGATTTCCTAAAGAAAGAAGAGGATGACCATGAATACTTTATATGTTGTGGGCCTTGGTCCCGGAGGAGAACAGTTCCTCACCGGGCAGGCCAGAGAAGCACTGGAGAAGGCACAGGTGCTGTGCGGCTATACCGTGTATGTGGACTTGGTGGCACCCCTGTTTCCCGAAAAGGAAACCTACACTTCTCCTATGAAGAAGGAACTGGACCGCTGCCGCTGGGCTATGGAAACGGCGCAGAATGGAAAAGACGTGGCGCTGGTGTGCAGCGGCGACGCCGGGGTGTACGGTATGGCAGGACTGCTGCTCCAGTTATCCCCTCAGTATCCCGGTGTGGAGATTCAGGTAGTGGCAGGTGTCACGGCGGCCCTTTCCGGTGGAGCCGTGCTGGGCGCACCGCTGGGCCACGATTTCTGCGTGATTTCCCTCTCCGACCTTCTCACCCCGTGGGAAGTCATAGAGAAGCGGCTGCGCTGTGCAGCGTGGGGAGATTTCTGTCTGTGCCTGTATAATCCCAGTTCCCACAAGCGGGCAGATTATCTGGCCAAGGCATGCGACATCCTGTTGGCAGAGGGGAAATCCCCGGATACCGTGTGCGGCTGGGTGCGGAACATCGGCCGGGAAGGCCAGAGCGCGCAGGTGCTCTCTCTCAAAGAGCTGCGGGACGCAAAGCTGGATATGTTTACTACGGTGTTCATCGGTTCTTCCACTACACAGGAGATTTCTGGCCGGATGGTAACCCCCCGGGGGTATGAGAAAAAATGCGAGTGGTAATTTTCAGCGGCACCACCGAAGGCCGGGAACTTTCCACCGAAACCGCAGCCATGGGAGCTGAAACGGTGGTGTGCGTCGCCACAGAATATGGGAAATTGATGCAGGAGCACGTTCCGGACACACATACCCTTTCCGGCAGGATGGACGCGGGGGAGATGGCAAAGGTGCTGTCGGGAGCCGATTTGTGCATTGATGCTACTCATCCCTATGCCAGAGAAGCCAGCCGAAATATACGAGAAGCGGCAAAAACGGCAAACGTCCCTTGCCACAGGCTCCTTCGTCGAGAAAGCAAATTGCCGCCAGACTGTATTTTGGTAGATTCCGCCGCAGATGCCGCCCGGTTTTTGCAGGGCACAGAGGGGAATATCCTTCTCACCACCGGTGCCAAGGAACTGGCCGCTTTTTCACCCGTGGAGCGGCAGCGGTTGTATCCTCGAGTATTGCCGGTGCAGGAAAGCCTGGCAGCTTGTGAAGGGATGGAGATTCCCCGAGGCAATATCATTGCCATGCAGGGCCCTTTTTCCTGTGAGCTGAACACGGCACTGATTCATCAGTTTTCCATTGAGTGGCTGGTAACAAAGGACGGCGGCGCGGCGGGAGGCTTTGCGGAAAAAGCAGAAGCCGCTCAGCAAACTGGGGCGCGTTTGGTGGTGATCCGCCGCCCAAAAGAGGACGGGGAACCCTATGAAACTATTTTGGAACTTTGTAAGGAGATGATGGGATGCAGGTGATCTTAGCAGCGTCCGGCGGGGGGAGCTGGGGCACCATGACCGAGGATTGCCGGCAGGCGCTGAAAAACGCCTCCTGTATCATTGGAGCTCGCAGACTTATAGAAGGACTCTCGGAAACCTACACCCAAAACCGTGTGGCAGCTACCCGACCCGGGGAAATCCTTAAAGCAATCCGGTCTCATGGAGAGGGCTGCGTGGTGCTCTATAGCGGAGATACCGGCTTTTATTCCGGCACCCGCTCTCTAATCCCATTGCTGGAAAACGAAGGTATTTCTTACACGGTTCTTCCCGGTATTTCCAGTGTGCAGCTACTTTCGGCGGCGCTTGGCAGACCGTGGCAGGATTGGCTGCTTTGTTCCGCTCATGGGGTGGACTGCAACCCGGTGGGAGCCGTCATGCAGGGGAAACTGGTGTTTTTCCTTACCGGCGGCGAATTAGACCCGGCAGAGCTGTGCCGTCAGCTGGTGGAAGCAGGGCTTTATGAACTGCCGGTTGTAGTGGGGGAGAACCTTTCCTATCCCCAGCAGCGCATTCGCCGGGGTATCGCCGGCGAGTTTGCCAAAGAGAATTTTGATTCACTCAGCGTATTGCTGGCGGAGCCTGCCCCAGCCGTTACCCGCCGGACACCGGGATTCCCCGATTCCCTGTTTACCCGGGGAGAGGTGCCCATGACCAAGCAGGAGGTACGGGCGGCAGTGCTGGCAAAGCTGGCCCCTAACCCCAGTGACATCCTGT
>CALWIS010000078.1 GCA_944380795.1 uncultured Clostridia bacterium
CACCCGCACTGCCTGCAAGATTCCCTGGGCTTTGGGGTATCCGTTAAGTAAATCGCAGCTAACGCCTAAGTCGTTCTGGATACCGCCCGGTACGGCGCTGCCCAGTTCTCCCCGCTCGTCCACCACCGCCACTTTGCGGTATCCGTCCCGGCTCCCACCTGCCAGCTGCCGGGCGATATCCCGGAGCACGGTGGTCTTTCCGCTGGAAGGCGGCCCGGCAAGGAGCAGCCCGGTATCCAGCCTTCCCAACCGGCGGAAAAGCTCATCTGCCGCCCCGGGAGTCTCCCTGGCAATACGCACGCAAATGGAGGTAATATCCCGCAGAGAGACGACCTCTCCCTCCCGCACCGCCGCTGTACCGCAGATTCCCGCACGGTGGCCCCCCCGCAGGGTAAGGTATCCCTCCCGGATCTCCTCTTCCCGGCTGTAGAGGGAATAGGAGCACAACGAGCGGAACAACTCCTGCATCTCCCCGGCACCCACAAGGGGACACTGGGAGGAAACCTGGGGCAGCAGAGCGCCGCTATCGGTTAAAAACCAGGTACGATTCCCGGTGCACAGGGTGATGGGCCGGTTAGTGCGGAACCGGATTTCCTGTACTTCTTTTTTGATTTCGGTTGGAACCCGATGCAGCAGCGGTGCCCGCTTGCCCAGCTGTTCCGCCGCTTCTTCAAACCGCCGCACGGGGTCTGTCCCATTCTGGTATAGATTCATGATACCTCTTTCCTTTCGCCTGTCCTTTTGCGGGAGAATTTCCCCACAACCAATCTATATGGACATCCTGCCCAGTTTAGAACTCCTGTTTTCTTTCAAGGAATCTATGGTATAATAGGCCTATGATGCAACTACGATACATTTTCCTGTTAGGGTACTGGTATCTGTGAGAACGTATGCGTTGAGAAAGAAGGTTATGTCATGAATCGTATCCTGATTGTGGAGGATGAACCGCCCATTTCCAATTTGATTGCCATGAATCTGAAGCAGGCCGGATATCTATGCACCTGCGCCTTTGACGGCGAAGAGGCGGCAGACCTTATCACTCCCGGCGCTTTTGATCTGATATTGCTGGACATTATGCTGCCCAAGATCAACGGGCTGGAGCTGCTGGAATACATCCGCCCCATGGAGATTCCGGTAATTTTTATTACCGCCCGCTCCGAGGTGCCCGACCGGGTAAAGGGACTGCGCATGGGGGCCGACGATTATATCAGCAAGCCCTTTGAGGTGGCCGAACTGCTGGCCCGGGTGGAATCGGTGCTGCGGCGGTACCATAAAGCCGAGCGTTTTTTGCACGTTCTGGACATTACTATTGATACGGAATCCCGGACGGTTCTAAAGGGACAAACCCCCATTGATCTGACTATCAAAGAGTTTGATCTTTTACTGCTGTTTGTGCGGAATAAAAACATCGCCTTGGTGCGGGACACTATTTATGAGCGGGTATGGGAAAGCCCCTATCTGGGGGATACCCGCACGGTAGACCTACATGTGCAGCGGCTTCGTAAAAAGCTGGGTTGGGAGAACCACCTGCAAACAGTGTATAAGGTGGGCTACCGGCTAGTGGTTTAATCTGATTTTTAGAAAGGAGAGCGGCTGTGAAATTTGCCTGGAAAGTATTCCTTTCCTCTATTTTGGTGGTAACAGCGGCCTTTGGCATTGGCGGCACACTGATGATCTCTTCCCTGTATCATCAGGCTTTAGACCAGGAGCTGCGCATGGCCACTCAGGAAAACCGATATCTTTGCTTTTCCTTTGGCACGGCGGTAGACTCCCTCACCAGCCCCTTTGACCCCAATCAGTTTCTCAACCAGATAAATGATGTTATGGGAGAACGAAGCAGCGATTTTTCCATTTGCTCTCAAGAAGAGGTGCGCTTCCCAGACGGGCCGGAGTTTGCCGGGAATATCCCCGTCAACACCCGGGCCAGCCGGGTGGTAACAGACGAAAATGGTGTGGAGTATATCCAGATCGTCACCCGTATCCAACTGTCGGGGGATATTTTTTCGGAGGACACCTACTTTACTGGGATTGAAGAATCAGATGCCGTGGGGGAGGAGGCCGTTTCCCCCAACGATTTTAGTCCTGGGGTAAGCTGCTATTTGGAAAGCCTCACCGATATTTCTTATATCTATGGGATGCGGGATGGGTATATCGCCCTATACCGCTGGATCCTGCTGGCCGTGGTGGGAGTCAGCTCTGTGATCCTCCTGATCCTATCCCACTTCCTCACAAGGCCCCTGAAACGCCTTACCAATGTCACCCAGGACATCGCTTCCGGAGACTTTTCCACTCGGGCCAAGGTGAAAGGCAATGACGAGATTGGGGCCCTGACTCGGAATTTTAACGCCATGGCGGATGTGGTGGAAGAAAAAATCCACGATTTGGAGGAAACAGCCCGGCAGCGGGAGGATTTTATCGCCAGTTTTGCCCATGAACTGAAAACGCCCCTCACCTCCATTATCGGGTATGCGGATATGCTTCGTTCCTATGATATGGATGTGGCCGACCGGCTGACAGCCGCCAACTATATTTTTAGTGAAGGAAAACGGCTGGAATCCCTTTCCCTTCACCTGTTGGACTTGATCGTACTGCATAAACAGGATTTTTCCTTAGTTCCTGTAGACTCTGCGGTATTTACCAAAGAGGTGGCCAATATCCTCATGCCCCTTTTGCAAAAGCACCGGCAGACCCTCCGGGTAACGGCTGCCCAAGCCACCATTTTACTGGAACCTAACCTTATGAAAACCCTCCTTTACAACCTCATCGACAATGCCTGCAAGGCTTCCGAAGAAGGCGGAGAGATTTTCCTTACCGGGGAACAGGAAAACGGCCAATATCGCTTTTTAGTACAGGACCATGGCCGGGGCATCCCCAAGGAGGAGCTGGGCAAGATCACCGAGCCCTTTTATATGGTGGATAAATCCCGGGCCCGCAAGCAAAACGGCGCCGGGCTGGGCCTTGCCCTTTGCCGCATGATCGCCCAGCTCCATGGGGATGATCTGCACTTCACCAGCAAGCTGGGGGAGGGTACCTGCGTATCTTTTTTTGTAAAGGAGGCATCAAAAGATGAAACATAAGCTCCTTTACCTCGTCAGCGGCTTACTCACCCTGTGTATCCTTGCCGGGATGTTTTTCGGCCCTTCTTTGTATTTTTCCTATGATGACTGGTTCCAAAAAACCGAGATGGCTACCGAGGAGGCAGGATTAGAAAAACGCAGTGCGGATATGACCATTGAGGAAAAGCTGCGGCTGTTTGCCAAGCACAGCGCTTTGCAGAGTTCTCGGGAAACCTTGGCCACATCGGAAACGCGGCTTTCCACCACCTTTATCCCCTCCGGCACAGAGATCCGTCAATCTTATGTAGCAAACACTATTAAAATAGAGTTGCAGAAGATCTCGTTTTATTTTGACAGCTCGAAAATCATTGACATTATAACTCAACTTTGCGCTGAAGATTTTTCAAAAGGAAAAACCTCCTATACCATGATGGAACTGGTCTCCCTTTCGGAGGCTGCCGAAGGATTCGTCCTATGGTACATGGAATATGCCACCGACATCTGGGACTGCCGTTTTTTTCTGGATGCGGAAACCGGCGTGTTATACTCAATCAGTATCAACTACTTTCCTTTTTATGAAAGCGAAATCTCTTCCTATTCAGACGAGGATAATGATATAATGGTGCGAAATCTGTACCAATTTTCTGGAAACTACTGGAGGCTTGATCTTGCACCAGAAGACACCCGATATGCGCCCATGGATGGTTATTCTCCCTACTACAGCTCTTATAGCTTAAACTGCGACGCTCCGTCCCTAGCTATGTCTGTAAACCTCTCCTACCTCTTCTCTCAGGCGGATTGTCACCTGACATTAGAACCTGTATACTATTGACTTTTATTTTTCAAAACTCCTGTGGAAAGATACAAAACGGATACATCCCTTTTCTATAATACGGATACTGGAGATTTTCTTATACCCATTTGATTCTGGAAAATGGGTCTGGTGTTGAAAAAAGCAGATCTGCTTTGTTAAGGAAAAAGCAAATCTGCCTATGGAGGTATATGAAAATGGTATCCCTGTTGAACTTCAATGATCCGGAAGAACGGTATGAATATGAGCAGTTTGTCTCCCATCATCCCTATGGAAGTTTTTTTCAATCGCTGGCATGGCGGAACGTAAAAGAAAACTGGAAGCACGAGGCGGTAGTGGTGCGGGATGGACAGGGGAAAATCCAGGCCACTATGCTGATTCTAGTAAAACCCCTTCCATGGCTCCACAGCAGTATTCTCTATTCCCCACGAGGGGCGGTGTGTTTTCCAGAGGATACTTTTTTGTTCTCCTCCCTGACTCAGGGGGTCTTGCTGGCCGCCAAAAAACACCACGCCTGCTTGTTTCGGGTAGACCCTGCCGTGGAAGAAGGAAACAGCCGGTTTCTTGGTGCTATGGCTTGCCAAGGGTTCTCCCATATTCCCCATATGAACGAAGATACCACCGTACAATGCCGCTCCCATTATCGCCTTTCCATTGCCGGAAAGACCGAAGAAGAAGTGTTTTCCTCTTTTAAAAGCAAATGGCGCTATAATATCCGTTTGGCGCAGAAAAAAGGCGTCCAGTGCCGGGTGTACGGCACGGAACGCCTGGATGACTTTATGAAGCTTATGGACGAAACCGGGCGGCGGGACCACTTTGCCATCCGCAGTCGGGAATACTTTGAACGCATGATGGAAAGCTTTGGCTCTGCCTGCCGCCTGTATCTGTGCGAATATGAAGGAGAGGTGCTGTCGGGGGCCATTGCCATCCAGTATGGAGGCACCACCTCCTATGTTTATGGAGCCTCCTCCAGCAGCCGCCGGAACCTCATGCCCTGCTACCTGATGCAGTGGGAAATGATTCGATGGGCGATTTCCTCTGGCAGTTCGGTGTATGACTTTCAGGGGGTGCCCCACTACGACCAGCCCAGCCACCCCAACTATGGCGTATACCGCTTTAAGCAGGGATTTTCCGGAGAAGTGGTAGTGTATGCCGGGGAGTTTGATTACATCATCCACCCTCTGAAAAAGAAAATCGTGGACCAATGCCAGAAGGGGTTCCGGGCATTGGTCCAGATAAAACTTTGGTGCAAAAAACTTTTGGGAAGAAAGCGTCCCCTTCCATGTCTTTTAGAAAAGGCTCAGTCCCAGCAAACACCGGGGTTAGGCTGAGGGATGATACCTCCCACTTGTACGATCCATTCATCCAACAGCTTTTCCAGCTCGTCCGAAAGGGCGGGCTGTTTTGCTGTCAGGTCAAAGCTTTCCCCAATATCCTGTGAAAGATCGTACAGCTCGGTGTGGTTGTCCTCAAAGAATTTTAGCAGCTTGTAGTTCCCACGGCGCACAGCCGCCACCGGCTCTCCCCCTTGGTTGCCATAGTGGGGATAGTGCCAGAACAGAGGACGCTCCGGCATGTTTTCTCCCCGCAGCAGAGGCGCAATACTCACGCCGTCCATATGCTGTTCCGGGTGCGGCTTGAGGCCGGCCAGTTCCAAAAAGGTGGGATACCAGTCCGGAGTGGTGGTAGGGGTATCGCACCACAAATGGGGCTGAATCCCTGGCCCTGCCATAATCAGCGGCACACGCACGCCGCCCTCATACCCCCAGCCCTTGCCCTCGGAGAGAGGGGCATTACAGGTAGGGGAGCCTTCGGCAGTGGAAAGACCGCCGTTATCGGAAGTAAAGACGATGATGGTATTCTCGTATTCGCCGCAGTCCTTGAGGGCCTGCACCAGCCGGCCCACATTTTGATCCAAATTCCAGATCATGGCCGCGTAGGGAACATCCGACTGCACCAAACGGCGCACTACCCGCTCCTTGCGCTTATGCCAGCAGGGGAAGGTCTCCCCCTCTACATAGGGGTCGAGCTGGTCCAGCTTCATCCGGCGGCTTTTTTCTTCAAAACGCGCCAAATCTTCAGGCTTTGCCTGAATGGGGGTATGTACGGCATAGTGGGACCAGTACAGGAAGAAGGGCGCGCCGTCATTCTTCTGGATTAAATCAACGGCACGGTCGGTGAGGTAATCAGTGAGATACGTCCCCTCCGGCACATCATCCGGCAGCGTTTCAATGCCCCAAGGGGCAAAGTATCCTTTTGCTGGGTGGCCCCAGCTACATCCGCCGATATTTACCTCAAACCCCTGGTGCTCAGGGTAATATTCCTTCTCACCCAAATGCCACTTGCCCACATTCCAGGTGTGGTATCCGGCATCCCGCAGGGCTTTGGGCAGAGTGTATTCTTCCAGCGGCAGATGGTCTACATAGGGAACCTCCATGAGCTTTCCCCAATCGTGGCCTCCTAAATACTGGGTAAGGCCCACCCGTGCCGGATATTTACCGGTCATCAGGCTGGCGCGGCTGGGGGAGCACACCGGACAGGAAGCGTATGCCTGGGTAAACACTGTCCCCTCCGCTGCCAGCGCGTCAATATTGGGGGTCTCGTAAAAGGTG
This sequence comes from uncultured Clostridia bacterium, assembly GCA_944380795.1. GTDB lineage: Bacteria > Bacillota > Clostridia > Oscillospirales > Acutalibacteraceae > Heritagella_A. Next base: position 6,480 of record CALWIS010000078.1, read on the forward strand.
CTGCCAAAGCATTGTAAGTCCCGCCAACCCATATCATCTATGAGGATCATCACAATATTGGGCTTTTTCATCATAAAAGTTCCTTTCACTTTTCATTGAGGATTCCCGGCCCATAAGGGGCAAAGGCCGTCATGATATAGGGATTCACACAGTTATCCTGATGCTCCTTGGCAAACTGCCACAGCTTTTTGCACATCTCCTTCACCACAGGCCCATAGGCGCTGTTGGGGATGTCCCGGTCTTTGATGCCATGGAGAAGGTTGTGCAGCTCGCCGGGGTCATTTTCCAAACCATACAGTTCATCGTAATCAAAGGCGTTAAACACATATTTCCATTTGTGGTTCCACACCGCCCGCTGGATGCCGTAGGCCTCATTGCCATTGGTTTGGGAATAACATTCTGTGCGCCAGTTTTCCACCTTTTCCTGCAGGAGGAAGGGCACCAGCGACCGTCCTGCGGTTTTGCGGGAAGGCAGCCCCGCCAGCTCCAAAAAAGTGGGGCACCAGTCTGCCAGGGAGAGCAGGGCAGTTTCTTCCCTGCCGGGGGATTTTACCACACCGCCGCCGGCCATAGCGCACACTCGGTAGGCTTCTTTAAAGCATGGAAGCCCCTTGGCCCATAAGCCGTGAGAACCCATATAATCCCCGTGGTCGGAGACATAGAGGATGAGGGTGTTGTCCATCAAGCCGCGTTTTTCCACCTGTTCCAGTACTTTACCAAACAGGAAATCCTCATAGCTGCAAAAAGCATAAAACCGGCGGATACACTCCCGATGTTCTTCCGGCGTCAGCTGACCATACCGATCCTGGGTACGGCGGTAAAGGGCGGGCTTATCGTCCATGGCATCCTCAAAATTATCGGGTAATTGAATTTCTTCGATAGGGTAAAGATCCAGAAAACGCTGGGGCACAAAGTAAGGGTCGTGGGGTCCCAGCGGTCCTACATACAGGAAGAAAGGGGAATCACTGTCTGCCATCTGCGCCAGATGATCGGCGGCGGCCTGCGCCACCTCCGCGTCGTCAAAGGGGCTCTCATCGATGCCATACTGCACATAGGGCGGGTATCCGGGGCGAAGGATTCTCCCCTCTGTGCGTTCCTCCTCCCCGGTATCCATCTGGTTTTTCTCGTCATACCAGTGCCATTCCCGGGTATCCGGACGGCGGGGGGATTTGTGGTATGTATAGGGATGGTAGATATTCTCAAAGCCAAAATCCTCCGGGCCTTCCTCGGCGCTGACGTGCCATTTCCCGCTGAAATACAGCCGGTATCCCGCTTCTTTCAAATCTTGGCTGAACAGGCGCGTACCCTCATACAGCCCCCGGGAAAGGGTATTGCTCACATTGACGTTGTTCCACACGCCGTGCTCTGTGGGATAGAGGCCGCTGAAAAAGGTAGCACGACTGGGGCAGCAGTGAGGAGCGGGGCAATAGGCCTGGGTAAAGTTCACCGCCTGCTTACGGAACCGGTCAAGGTTTGGAGTCTTTACCGGACTTCCCGCCTGGATGGTATCCCCCCGCTGATGGTCGGTCATGAATACAATGATGTTAGGCTTGTCGGCCATTTTTACCCCTCCATGTTTTCCGGCATTTCGCTGTTGGGGCGGATCTCCGGTTTTTCCTCTCCGGCCTGTTCCATCCAGGAGAGAAGGCGCTGCTTCATCTCTTCCCGCACCCTTACATAATCAGGATGTGCTACCAAATTGCGACGCTCATGAGGGTCATTTTCCAGATCATAGAGGAATTCCTCATAATAAACGCTGCCGCTGGGAGCTGACCAGCCGTTCCCCGGAGCGCGGACAGAATATTTCCAGCGGGTAGTACGCACAGCGCGCCCTACCTGGCTTTCGCTGATTTGCATAAAGATGGAATCCGGCCAGTTTTCGGCTTCTCCCTCCATCAGACGGCACAGGGAATTTCCGGCAAACTGCTCCGGCTTTTTTACCCCGGCGCAGTCCAGCAGGGTGGTGGGGAGATCCAGCAGGCTTACCATGGCGTTTTCCCGCTTGCCGCCCATAAAGCCGGGGCCGTGGATAATCAAGGGAATATGAGTGCAGCCGTCATGGCAGGAACGCTTGTATTCCTTATTCCGAGTGCAGAAGTGGGAGCCGTGGTCGGAGGTGTAAATAAACACGGTATT
>CALWIS010000079.1 GCA_944380795.1 uncultured Clostridia bacterium
ATAATCCAAAGAGAGCATTTTTTTCATATAGATCTGGCCGTCCATGTGGCAGGCAGAAGTCTTTTCATAATTGGCCCAACGGGAGAAAACTCCCTGCAAAAGGGTGCATCCCGCCGCACAGAAAAGGGTGAGAACCACCCATTTGGTTAGTTCCTCTGTGCGGCGGCTCCCTGCCAGTTCGTTGATGATCTGTGCGGAGAGGAAGATGGTTACATAGGGCGTGATGGCCTTGACCACAGAGGAAGCCAGTGTGGAGAAAAATACACCCGGGCACAGCTTCCACCAAATCTTCCACGCCCGCAGGTTCAGCTTCCAGGATTGACGATAGGTGAGCTTGGTTTTCTCATTCTCCATCCTGCTCCCCTCCTTCCTTGTAATACCGGCTCTGTACTTCGAACAGCTTGGCGTAGCCGCCGCCCTGTGCCAGCAGCTGGTCATGGGTGCCTTCTTCTGTGATCTGCCCGTTTTCCAAGAAGAGAATACGGTCACAGAACCGGGTGGAGGCCAGACGGTGGGAGATAAACAGGGAGGTTTTCCCCTGGGTCATCCCATTATATTTCTGGTAAATATCGCTCTCGGCAATGGGGTCTAAGGCGGCGGTGGGTTCGTCCAGCACCAAAATAGGCCCGTCCTTATACAGTGCCCGGGCCAGCATCAGCCGCTGGGTTTGGCCGCCGGAAAGCTCCACGCCGTCCTCAAACACCTGCCGCCCAATGGGAGTTTGCAATCCCTTGGGGAGGGACTCTACCTTTTCGGTGAGACCCGCCTGCTCCAGACAGCGGCGCACCCGTTCCTCGTCAATGCCTTCCACCCGCTGAGCCACATTCTCGGCCACACTGACTTCCAGCACCGAGAACTCCTGAAACACTGCGGAAAACAGCTTGTAATACTCCCGGCGGTTATAGCGTCGAATATCCTCCCCGTTGAGGAGCACGCGCCCCTCGGTGGGGTCGAGGAACCCGCAGGCTAGCCGCACCAGCGTAGTTTTACCTGCACCGTTTAGTCCCACGATGGCCAGCTTTTCTCCGGGATGAATGGTCAAGTTGATATGGCTCAGGGTATCTGCTTCTGCCTTGGGATACCGGAAGGAAACGTCCTCCAGCCGAATCTCACAGGGGATACGCAGGTCTTGGGGCAAAGGCTCCCCCTCTTCAAAGCGGAACGGCTCCGGGTATTCCAGAAATTCCCGTATAATCGAAATATCCAAACTCTGCTTGTGCAGCTGGGTGAACATTTCCAGAATCCCCGTCACCCACTGGGTAAAGCCGCTGGCGGCAGTAAAATAGAGCAGGAATTCGGAAGCGCTCATTCCGCTGGTGAGGGTCAGCCAGAGCAGATAGGCATAGGCGATCCCGTTACGCAGCAGGGAAAGGAGCAGGTCGACTACATTCGTCCAGATATAAATGGATTCCCGCTTCCGAAGGAAAGTCCGATACAGGCGCAAGGATTTGTACCAGACGTCGTTTACCCAGTCTGCCAAGCCGAAGATCCGAATATCCTTGGCCGGATAACGTTGGGTTGCCTTTTCCCGGATATACTGCATTTCCTTGATGTATTCGGCTTCCTCCTCCCGGTGCCGGTAGCCCCATTCGTTGATGCGTTTATTTACCAAATACCCGGCGGCGGTAGTAACGATAATCACGCAGAGCAGCAGGGGATGCAGGCCGGACAGCACTGCCAGATAGGCGATAAATCCCAGTATATTGGTCAAAATTACCGTCCAGGTAGTCCAGATATATTCTGCTGCCTCCTGATTACTGCTACAGGCACCAACAGCCTTATCCTCCAAATTCTTAAATTTGGCATCCATCAGGTTGGGATAGGAGGTTTGGGCAATTTTCATTCCAAGCTGACGAAGAATTGCTGTGCGCACACCCACCCGGCCAAAAAGCGTGTTGGTATCCAGATACTGTTTCAGGCCAGACAAAACCAGCAACAGCAAACTAAACCCCGCAATAGTAAGGAGCAGCTCCTCAAGGGGCGCGGCGGTCTCCACCTTCTGCAACACCATAGGGGCGATCAATAGCTCCGTCACCGTTTGGGCGGCGGTGACCATCGCCAGCGCAATGCACAAAAAGATTACGCTTGGGTATTTTCCCCAGGCCTGGGTTAGCATAAAGCCGGTGTTCTGCCACAGATTATAGGGAGATTTCTTTTTTTCTTCCATATGTTCTCACCTCTGGTATGATCTTATCAAAAAAATTCGCCCCCGGAGGATTCTGGGGACGAATTGTTGTTTTTGGGGGACGAATTGCAAATCTCACACCTGGGGCAGCAGAATCTCGGTGGTAAAAGCGCCGTCCTCGCTGTTCCGGCTGAGGTAACCGTCCAGCCGCTCCACAATAGCGTCGATGCGCACAAGACCCAGACCGTGTCCCTTCCCCTTGGTGCTGCGGAACAGGCCGCCCTGCTTTACCAGTTTTTTCCCGGCGGTAAAATTGGTAAAGGAGATGTATAGCTGGGTGTTCTTCATGTCCATATACACCCGGATTAAGCGCTTGTCTTCTGGCAGCTTCATGCTGGCCTCTATGGCGTTGTCAAACAGGTTACCGATAATGCAGCACAGGTCAATTTCGGAGGATTTCAGCTTGACCGGGATATGGGCGTCCGCCACCACGGGGATATGCCGGGATTTTGCCAGAGAGATTTTGGAATTGAGGATGGCGTCCGTCATGGGGTTCCCGGTTTTAATAACGGTATCCACCGTGGTAAGGTCCTCGTCCAGCAGATCTAAATACTGCCGGATAGCCGGTAGGTCCCCGGCGGCGGCATAGGCCTTCATGGTTTGAATATGGTTGCGGTAATCGTGCCGCCAGCCCCGGATTTGGCGGTACATATTCTCCACTTCCCGGTAGTGGGTCTCAATGAGCTCACTTTGGTACGCGCTGATCTGCTTTTCGATTTTCTTTGATAAAAATCCCATTTTGCTTACCCCATATTGATAATGGCGCGGTTGACCCCTTCATACGCCCCACGGGGGAGGGGAATGGCCGTGCCGTCGCTTAACTTGATTTCAGTTTTTGTCACCCGGATGATGGCGGTCAGATTGACAATCACCGAACGCCCGGCCCGGTAAAACCGTTCATCCAGCTGTTTTTCCAGTTCGCTTAGCGTCATTTTTACGGTGTATTCCTCTTTGGCGTGGAGGGTGACATAGTTTCCCATCACGTCCGCATAGCGGAGCTGATGGATGGGTACCCGCACCATTTCGCCGCCGGATTCCAGATGCAGCACGGTTTCATTTTTCTGCACTTTATCAACCGCCCTGTCCAGCACCGAAAACAGCTTTTCCTTTTTCACCGGCTTCATTAAATAATGGAGAGCAGCCACTTCATAGCCCTCTGCGATATAATCGGAATACCCGGTGAGGAAGATGATTTGCACCGTCTCATTTTCTCGGCGGAGGGTTTTGGCAAGGCTCACCCCGTCCATCTCCCCCATTTCAATATCCAAAATCAAAATATCGTAGTTTTTGTGTTCTGCATAGTGGAACAAAAACGCTTCCGCCGATGGAAAGAGGTCCATGTGAATCTCGGCGCCCCACGTTTTGGCCCACTCCCGGACAAGGCCGGATACATACTCTCTGTCGCTTTGACTGTCGTCGCAAACAGCGATTTGATACTCCATTTTAAAACCTTCCTGCGTCGTGTGATAAAACAAATTTTCTTCTATTATAGCATGAAATATGCTGCGAAGAAGAATCGGGGTAAAAATCTTTGCGTTTTACAAACATTCCCAATTTATTCTGGGTTCCAATAGGCATATCCTGTCACCAAATACCAATGTAATAAAATAACCAAACCACTTGCACTTTAAGGAAAATTGAGGTACAATAATCATAAATAACAGGTGTTATTTAACAGCGAAAGGGGGAATAAACTCCATGCCACCCCAAAAGCGCATATTCCGGCAGGATATTTTGCAGGCGGCATCATCTCTGGTTCGGGAACAGGGCCCGCAAGCCCTTTCAGTGCGGAACCTAGCTAAAAAGATGGGATGCTCTACCCAACCCATTTACTCCGTTTTTGAGAATATGGAGGCGCTTCAGGAGGAGTTAATGGCTTATGTGCGGGAACAGTATCTGCGTGCTGATGCCAGCAGCTACAAACAGGTGGCGCTTTCCTTTTTGCGCTTTGCGCAGCGGGAAAAAAACTTGTTCCGCTTGGTATATTTGCGCCAGCGCCGGGCAGGAGAAACCATATTTGAGGACCCCAACCAATCAGAAACCATCCGCAAATTGGGCGCCAGCCTGGAAATCTCCTCGCAAATAGCGGCCGAGATGCACCGGCGTATGCAGTATTACTGCTATTCTATGGCGGTTATGATGGCTACCGGTTATCTGGACTTCACAGAGAAGGAAATCAGCCAGGAGCTTACCGAGTACTACCGCATTATTTTAAGCTACTATAAGCAGGTAAAAAGTGAAGAAGAATTGCAGCATTGGCTGGAGCGTTCGCGAAACCTGCTGGCATAAATAAAGGAGGAACACTATGGCAACAAATGCAAAAAAAGCCTATGACGTAGTGGTCATTGGCGCGGGCAACGGCGGCTTGGTTGCCGCTATTCGGGTGTTGCAGGCGGGATTTTCCTGTTTGCTCCTAGAGAAGCATAACCTGCCTGGCGGTTTTGCCACCAGCTTTAAGCGGGGCCGCTTTGAATTCGAGGCCAGCCTGCATGAACTGAACGATTTTGGTTCCCCACAAGAGCCCGGCGACGTGCGCAAGCTGTTCCGGGAGCTGGGAGTAGAAGACAAGATCGACTGGATTCGCATTCCAGAGGCCTACCATCTCATCACTACCGACAAAAAGTATGACTGTGAAATGCCCTTTGGACAGCAGGCCTTTATCGACAAAATGGTGAAATACTGCCCGGAATCCCGGGAGTCCATTACCGCTTTTTTTGACCTGTGCAATGAAGTGCGGGATGCCCAGACCTATTCTAATTCGGTGAACGGCAACACCGACTCTTCCTACATGAAAGAGCACTTCCCCAACTTTATAAAAGCAGGCAGCTATTCGGTAAACGAAGTATTGGACGCTCTGAAAATGCCGCAAAAGGCCAAGGACATTCTCAATGCCTACTGGTGCTATTTGGGCGTGGACTGCGACCGTATGAGCTTTCTGCACTACGGCTCCATGGTAATCCGCTATATCACCCGGGATGCCTGGATGCCCAAAATGCGCTCCCACGAAATCAGCCTGGCACTGGATACCCGTATCCGGGAACTGGGGGGAGATATCTGGTATCAATCTGAAGCCGAGAAGATTCTCACCGATGACAGCAATCACATCGCAGGGGTACAGCTCACCGATGGTAAAATTATCCCCACTCATCATGTAATTGCTAACTGCTCTCCGCATTTGGTGTTCGGCAAAATGCTGGACAAAAAATCGGTTACTCAGCAAATGGTGCGGGCTACCAACAGCCGCAAATTTGCAGGTCGGGGCTTTACTCTGTTTTTAGGTCTGAACCGCTCCGCAGAGGAGCTGGGGATCACCAGCCATAACTATTTTATCTATGATACCGCCGACACCGTCAAGCAGTATGACCTGATGAGAAAGGTAAACACCAACCATGTGCAGGCCACCGTGTGTTTGAATAATGCCTACCCGGAATGCTCCCCCAAGGGCACCTGCATGATGTATTTTACCACTATGTTTATGTCTGACGATTGGGGCAATGTCACCGAAGAAGAGTATTTTAAAGCCAAAGACCGGGTGGCGGAAGATATGATCCGTGTGTTTGAGCGGGAAACTGGATGCAAAATCCGGGATTCCATTGAGGAAATCTGCGTGGCATCTCCCACCACCTACGCCCGCTATTGCGGACATCCGGAAGGCGTGATTTACGGATATGAAGCCGCCGATTGGGATGCCCTGATGCCCCGCATGATGATGATGAAGGAAGACGCCCAGATGAATCCTGGCTTACGGTTTGCGGGTGGTTATGCCATGCGCTCCAGCGGCTATTCCAGTGCATATATCTCAGGCGATCTTTCCGGCCGCCAAACGGTAGGCGATTTAAAAAAGGAGGCACAGGCGTAATGAAATTTAAAAAACAGCCTTTTGGCTTTATGGATATGCTGCGGTTCAAAAAGATGGTCCCCACCCGCCGGCAAATGCTGGCCCAAGGGCCCGACACGCCGCTGCCCCAGGAATACCGCACCAATGTATTGGCCAAAAAACTCCATCCCGGCTATATGCAGGTGGAACTGACCGCCGCCCGCCCCCTCACCGATACCATTCGGGAGCTTACCTTTCGCCGGGTAGACGATCAGGCCTTCCCCTTCTTCCGAGCGGGGCAGTATGTGTCCATTCAGGTCAAAATCGGCGACAGCCTGGTGAGCCGCCCCTATTCTATCGTCTCCACTCCTCGGCAGGCCCTTTCCAACAAACTGGTGCTGGCAGTGGAAAATGCGGGGTTCGTCTCCGGTTATCTCAATGAAAAGGCACAGGTAGGCGACCGTTTTGTGATGACCGAGCCTTCCGGCGAGTTCCACTATGAAACGCTGCGGGACAGCCGGAATATCATCTGTATTGCAGGCGGCAGCGGCATTACCCCCTTTATGTCTATGGCGGGCAGCTTGGCCGACGGCGATGAAAACTACCAGATGATTCTGTTTTACGGCGCACGGACAGCGGCACAACTGGCTTATAAGGCAGAACTGGACGCCTTGGCCAACACCTGTAAGTCTCTGCGGGTGGTGTATGTCCTCAGTGATGAAGATTGCCCCGGATGTGAAAAGGGCTTTGTGTCTGCGGAACTCATGGAGAAATATACGGACCTTACTGCCAGCACCTTTTTCCTGTGCGGGCCGCAGGCCATGTATGATTTTGTGGGCAAGGAGCTGGCGCCTTTGGGACTGCCTAAAAAGGCGGTACACCACGACGCATCCTGCTGCGGTGATCTTCCCACAAAGAATTCCGGTACGTTTAAACTGATCGTTCATATGCGGGATGAGGTGTTCACCGTACCGGCTAAGGAAAACGAGACCATTCTGACCGCCATGGAACGCGCCTGTCTCAATGCCCCCAACAAGTGCCGAGCAGGCGGCTGCGGCTTCTGCCACAGCAAATGGATTTCCGGCAGTTACCGGGTGGCAGAGGGCCGGGATGGCCGTCGGGAAGCCGACCGTAAATTCGGCTTTATCCATCCCTGCGTCACCTATCCGTTGGAGGATATGGAGATCGATGTACCGGTAGCCTATTAATAAAACAAAATAATAAAAACGAGGCCTTCGTCCTGAAAATCAGGGGAAGGCCTCGCTTTTTACCTATTGACCTTTTCAATCAGTTCTCGTCTGCCGGAAAGCGAATGCCGCAAAGCTGCCGGATGGTATCCAGCACCTGCATTTCCATCCGGGAATCCTCCTGGGCCTGGAACAGGCGGCTGGGGTCCCGCTTTCCCTGTATCCAATCCGCCCAGCAGGCGGCTTCATACTCCATGTTATTGTCAGAGGGCTGTACTGCCAGTTCCCGAGGTTCTTCCCCCCGCAGATACAGCGTCATGCGCCGCGTCTGGGAAAGCTTGTCGATGACCAGAGAGCCGTTTTCCCCCTGAATCTCGCTGGGGATACGGCTATCGGAAATTTTGGAATACAAAAGCTGCACCTGCATCCCGTCATAACCGGCAATGGCAGCGCCGGCTCCGTCCACCCCATTTTCCAAAAACACCGCCTGCGCCTGCAAGCTATTTGGCAACCCAAACAGGTGTACCATGGGATACACGCAATAGACGCCGATGTCCATTAAAGAGCCGTTGGAAAGCTCCGGCTTAAAGGCATTTTCAATAACGCCCTTTTTATAGTTGTCATACCGGGAGGAGTATTGGCAAAAGCTGAAAGAGGCCTGCCGAATCTTCCCCAATAGGGGGAGCGTTTCTTCCAGCACCTGCATTTCCGGGGTAAATGCGGAACGCATAGCTTCAAAGAAAATCACCCCACTGCGGCGGGCCGCTTCCAGCATTTTTTCGTATTCTTCCACATTGGAGGCAATGGGCTTTTCGCACAGCACGTGTTTTCCCGCTTCCATCATCTGGATGGACTGCTCACAATGGCAGCAGTTGGGGCTGGCGATATACACCGCCTGTATTTCCGGGTCTTGTGCCAATGTTTGCAGGGAATCATAGAACCGGACAGCGCCGTATTTTTGGCCGAACTCCTTGGCCCGCTCCATTTGTCGGGAATAAACGCCCACCAGATGCAGTTCCGGCGTTTTGGCCGCTGCCTCCAAGAAGGTTTCCACGATCTTTCCGGTTCCAATTATCGCATACGATATCATGCCTGCCACTCCTTTGGGTATGTTTCTTGCTTATTCCACAATCTCTACTTCCAGCACGGTATCCACCGGGTCGGGCAAAATGGGATTGGTGCCCAAATCGGCAAACACGACATCGGGATAATCGCTGTGCATCCACGCATGGGACACTGGCACCTCACGGCCCGTGGCCAGCATTCGAATCTTTTTGACAGAACCTGGCTTGATACCCGGCAAAGGCAGCGGCCCAATGCTGTTTTCAAACACATGATAATACAGTAGATTTCCCTTGCGGGTAATGCGGCCGCAATCCGGCTTGGGGATGCCTGCCATGCCGCAGCCATAAACAGACGCGCTGTTTTTCTTTATCCAGCGGCCGATCTCCGCCAGAATGTGCAGGGATTCCTCGGGAATGTTGCCCCTTGCGTCCGGGCCTACGTTCAGCAGCATATTACCGCCCTTGGAGACGCACTCTACCAGCTTTTTAATGAGCATAGGGGCAGGCTTGAACTCCACATCGGTACCGCAATAGCCCCAATGGTTGTTCATGGTAAAGCAGGCCTCCCAGGCAAGGGGATTGCCCTGCACATCCCGAATGCCCTCCGGCGGGATGATCTGCTCCGGGCTGACAAAATCCCCGTGATAAGGGGTGGGGTTGCACTCATACAGAGAACCAAAGCCCTCGCCGGAACACTCCAACCGGTTGTCGATAATCACATCGGGCTGGAGGGAACGCACCATGGTGATAAGCTCGGTAGCCTTCCAGGCCTCGCCGCGCAGCTTTCCATAGGAGAAGTCGAACCACAATACATCGATCTTGCCATAGTTGGAGCACAGCTCCCGCACCTGCTCGTGCATATAGGTGAGATAGCGGTTGAAATCCCGATTTTCGTTGCTGTATTCCGGGCGATTGCGCATGGGGTGCTGCTGGTCGCCATAGTGGGGGAAATCCTCATGATACCAGTCGATAATGGAATAATACAAACCCACCTTCAGGCCCTCGGCCCGCACTGCTTCCACATACTCCCGGATAAGGTCGCGACCTGCCTTGGTATTGGGGGCTTTAAAATCGGTGGTCTGGGTGTCCCACAAGCAGAAGCCGTCGTGGTGCTTTGCGGTGAGCACCACATACTTCATGCCGGCATCCTTGGCAGCCTTGGCCCACTTTTTGGGGTCATAGTCCACCGGATTAAATTCCTCAAAATACTGCATGTAGTCTTCTTTGGTAATTTCCTCGGTGCTGCGCACCCATTCCCCTCTGGCGGGAATAGCATACAGCCCCCAGTGGATAAACATACCGAAACGGTCGTGGAGATACCACTCCATGCGCTTGTTATACGCGTCTCTGTCAAACATTACAACTTCCTCCTGTTTTTGTTCCTGTAAAAAGGTGCCGCGGAACCCCGCAGCGCCCGTTTCGCTTTTATTATAGACAGCTCTCCTGCTGTTGTCAACGTAAAAACCAGTACTTTTTCACAAGACTACAGGAAGCACTCCCACACACCCAAAAGAATCATCAACGCGCCGGACAGAGCCTCCATTCCCCGTCCACTGCCTTTTTTGTGCCGTTTTCTCCCTAAAAAATTCCCCCCATATAAAAGGCCAAAGCTAACACAAAATACCGCCCCACAAGATGGAAGCAGCCCCAGCCCTGCCGCTCCCGCGCCCAGACCCAGCCCCACATTATTGAGGGCCAGCGCGCCTCCTAATGCCAGAGATTCCTTCCAGTCGATATGCCGGGAGCCGTCTTTATCAAACTGCTCCGGATGGCGGCTGGGCCACTGCTCCTCCCCATCCGGTTCCTTGCGGTTCTTCCACACATTCCATAAACCGGCAAGGCCAAGACCCATCATCACAGCACTGCCCAAAAATCGGGTGAAATCCAGCGGCAAAAAACACAGAAGGCTCTGCCCCAACGCCATAGAGAGCGCCGTCCCTGCCAATACCATCCCGCTAATCAGTACGCCGGCTTCCAGCCGGATACGGATGCCCCGCATCCCATAGGCAAGGCCGATGACCAGATTATCCAGATTGCCGGAGAGTGCAAACAGCAGCAAAGACAAAACCGCCATGAGGGTCCCCCTTCCAGAATGCTTCTGGTATCAGGGTATTCCTCATGGCGGGAATGTGTGAAAAGCAAAAGTTACAGCGCCGCTCTGCGGAACCGCACAAATCCCAGCACAGCCAAAATTGCAGCAAAACCTCCCCAAATCAACAAGGAGAGCCCCTCAAAGTGGGGCAGAATGGAAAACAGGAACATTTGAGGCCGTAAAAATAGTCCTGCATTAATATATAAGCCAATGGGGGTACTCATCATACACAAAGAATTTCTTGTGACGTTGGGTTCCATAAAAGTCATCATCATCAGGAATAAGGGCACCGCAATGGAAACAGCGGAACCTGCGTAAAAATTTTTGGTCAGTATCATAACCGCTGAGAAAAACAAGGCCATAATGACCACAGTGCCCAGTCCTACGCCCAGCTGGAACCACCAGTAACCTCCAACAGTAATGGCAATCCTGGGGACTATGCTGTCCATATAATTAACCATGGATGCCAGCGGAACATTCCAGTACAAGTCCAGACGGAACAGCGGAATATACAAAGCGGTTATCAGTAGATAAAAGAGAATATAGATACCGCCTGAAACCGCCAGCACCGACAGAATTTTATGCCAGACCAGCCTTCTGCCGTTTTTGCAGGTATAAAGCATTCCTTGCATATGGTTCATCAAACTGCCGCGAACGCTCCGGGCCGCAGCAACACCTGCCAATACAAAGGCAAAGGCCCACACAACCGTCAAGGC
>CALWIS010000080.1 GCA_944380795.1 uncultured Clostridia bacterium
CCAGCTGATTTTAGGACTGCCCAGTTTGCCGGGACTTTCTTCCAGTTTGCTGTTTATTCACGATGATTACGGCCTGCCAGTGGATGTAATTGTCATGTTGTTGCAGTATGTGAAGAAAAAAGGGCGGGATAATACCAATTATATTGAATCAGTGGCCAAGGGTTGGGCCTCCGACGGCATTTTTGATTTGCAGGCGGCAGAACAGAAGCTGCGCCAGTTGGATGAAGCGGAGCAGGCGTGGCATCAGGTGGAAACCGCCCTGCGTATTCCACGGCGGTCCCCCAGTTCTCGAGAAGAGCAGTTTGCCCGGCGCTGGTTGTTGGAGTGGGGATTCAGCGAAGAAATGCTCCGGGAAGCTTATGACCGGTGTGTGGATTCTACCGGCCGGATGAATTTGAGCTATATTAACCGCATTTTGGAGCGATGGCACAAGGCGGGAATCTCCACTCCCCAACAGGCGGCTATGGAGCAGACTACCCGTCCGGCCCCTGCCAAAACACAGGAAAAAGAAACCAGTTTTGATTTGGATGAATATGAACGCACCAGCCGGTGGGGATACTATGGAAAGGAGTAATGGCAATGGGATACAGCCGAGAGGTGTATGATGCCGCCATGGCAGAGCTGAGCCGGCGAAAAAACCGGGCGGAAAGGGAGGCCCAAAAACGGCGCAGCGCTTTTTATGACCTCTGTCCCCGCGCCAAGGAGATTCAGCAGCAGATGGCCTCTACCGCCTCCCAAACTGCCCGGGCGGTGTTTGCCGGTGAAAAAGCAGCTCCGGCTATCGCCCAACTGCGGGAAAAAAATCTGGAACTGCAAAAGGAACGGGAATCCCTGCTTTTGCAGGCTGGGCTGGAAAAAGATGCTCTGGTGCCCCGATATCATTGCCCTAAATGTGAGGACACCGGATATATCGATGGAAAAATGTGCGACTGCCTGAAAGGACTGCTCCGGCAGGAGGCATACCGAAGCTTGAACCAGATGACCCCTCTTACCCTTTCTGGATTCGACCAGTTCCAGCTGGGATATTACTCCGACCAATCGGAGGGGGGGGAGCCCTCCCCACGGGCGCATATGGGGAAGATATTTTCGTTTTGCCAAGAGTACGCGGCCCATTTTCAACAGCATTCCGAAAGCTTGCTGTTTCAGGGCCGAACGGGGTTGGGAAAGACCCACCTTTCTTTAGCGATTGCCCGGGAAGCCATTGAAAAGGGATATGGTGTTGTGTATGGCTCTGTGCAGAATTTCGTCTCTGCGTTGGAGAAGGAGCGGTTTGGCCGCTCCGATTCGGACGCCGATACCAACCAGGTGCTGCTTCACTGCGATTTGCTGATTCTGGACGATTTGGGCACGGAATTTTCCACCTCTTTTGTGACCGCGGCGCTGTATAACCTTATCAATACCCGGCTCATGGCGGAAAAGCCCACCATTATCAGCACTAATCTTTCTATGAAAGAATTGTTGGATCGGTATGGTGAGCGCATGGTATCCCGAATGATTGGGGGATATTTACGGTTTGAATTTGTGGGAAGGGATATCCGGCAGATCAAAAACCGGGAAAAAATTGGAAGATGGTAAAAATAGCAATCCTGTCATCCTGATGGGAGTTTTCATAATTCGATGGAAACCATTTATCTCACATACTATAATGAGATCTTAGCAGAAAATTTCTTTGTGCAACAAGTTTTGGAAAAGGAGGCTGCTCCATGAAAATGTGGTATAAGGCGGGGGCTTTATTGGTGGCTGGTTTGCTGTTGTTGTCTGGGTGTGCTTCTCCAAATGAAGGCGGAGAGGATAAGAAAAGCGAGGGGAATTCAATGGTAATATCCGCAAGTGGTTCCTCAGAAAGCGATTTATCTGAAAGCAGTGAAGATTCCCAGGCAGTGTTGGGTTCCGCACAAACCTCCTTTTTTGATGACGCGGTGTTTGTAGGAGATTCGGTATCCCTGCGGCTGAATTATTATTGCCAGGCGCATAAAGGAGCCTTGGGAAAGGCGCAATTCCTTACTGCCGGCAGTTTGGGAAGCGGCAATGCTTTGTTGGAAGTGTCCGCTGATTCTGTGCATCCCCAGTATCAAGGAGAAAAGAAGCTGATACAGGATAGTGTAAAGGCGATGGGCGCTAAGAAGGTATTTATCATGTTGGGGATGAACGATTTGAATATTTACAAAATCGATGGCACAGTGAAGAATATGAATACCTTGGCACAGCGTATCTTGAAACAATCTCCAGATGCGGAGATCTATCTGCAATCCATGACCCCGATTCTGGCAAACCATGAGAAAGGGCAGTTAACAAACAAAAACTTGGATAAATACAATGCGGAGCTCAAAAAGCTGGCAAAAGAAAAAGGGTATCATTTTGCCGATGTGGCCTCGGTGATGAAGCTGGAAGACGGCAGCCTGAAGCCGGAGTATTGCAGTGACCCTGAGGGCATGGGAATCCACTTTACCGATGCCGGCGCAGAAGCATGGATCGACTATCTGCTGCAAAACGCAGCATCCTTTTGATGGGTGCGCTAAAGGGCCTTCTGCTGATGTTGGCAGGAGGCGGAAGCGAAGCGGGATTTTTAGATTCTTCCCCTAGCGGAAAGGATTTTATGGAGACGGCCCGACAGTATCTTTCTCAGGAAGTATTTACGGAACAAAATGGGAAAAGCTTTGTAATAGAGGACGCTTTTGGACGCGGGCCTTTTGCCGGAGGAAAAGCCGAATGTTTTGCGCGTATTAACGGAGATATCTGGCAAGTAAAGTTGGAAAAACCACGACTGGGAGGCTGGCGGGTAATTGAGAGCCAAAAACTGGATGCTCCAGAAACATGGATCTGTAATTTGTTGGAAAGGAACGATACCAATGAAAAAACTAATGACGCTGACAATGATGTTGATCTTGACGTTGACCATGACGGCCTGTAGCCAGAATGGAGATACCGGCAAAAACGCGGATCTCCCAAAAACGCTGGAGACCATGAAAACGGAGGTAGGTTTTTCCGATATTGTAGAGTTGGACCAGGAAGGGTTGAAGACCAACTATGGCATTGAAGAGGAAGATGTAAAACAGTTTGCCGCCTTGGTGGATGCTTCCGGCGTTAAATGTGAGGAAGTGGTACTCATTGAGGCCAAGGATGCAGATGCCGCTAAGACGGTGAAGGAATGTCTGGATAAACGGCTGGAGTCCAAGCTGGCCCAAAACAAAGATTACCTCCCCGAGCAATACGCCATTATACAAAAATGCAGCGTAGAGCAGGATGGGAATTATGTCAGTATGATCGTAGGGCAAGAGCACGAAAAGATGAGCGAAATTTATCATAACGCTTTTGCATAAAAAACACCCCGCAAACCGGCTTCACAGCCATTGTTTGCGGGGTGTTTTTTTATGGTTTATAGGGGAACAAACAGAGAGAGCAGAACGGTAATAATGCCGCTCACTCCAATGGAGATCCCACTCATAGCCCCTTGAATCTCCCCAAGCTCCACTGCCTTGGTAGTGCCTACAGCGTGGCTGCTGGTACCAATACCTACCCCTTGGGCTACAGGGTGGTCAATGTGGAAAATACGTATCAGCAAGGGAGAGAGAATCGCACCTAAAATACCGGTGAAAATTACCGCCGCTACGGTAACAGCCACCAGCCCGCCATGCTGCTTGGAAATCTCCATAGCAATGGGGGTGGTGACAGATTTGGGGATCATGGCAGCGGTAAGGGCATCGTCCAGCCCAAAAGCGATGCACAGTCCGCCGGCACTCAGTATGGATACCACAGAGCCTGCTAAGCAGCCGCATAATACGGGGAGAAAGTGCTTTTTCAACACAGCAAGCTGGCTATAGATGGAGAGGGCCAGCACTGCCGTAGCAGGGGCTAGGAATAGGGAGATGATATCGCCGCCCACCATGAAGTTTTCCAGAGGAATCTTGAAGATCTGTAAAACCGCAATAATCAGGGCAATGGCAATGAGCAAAGGATTGCAAATCGGGGTTTTCAACTTTTTGTTGAGCCATACTCCCAGTTCAAAGGTGAGGATACACAGTACGATACCAAACAAGGGAGAAGAGGTGATGCTGTCCATTTATTCCACCTCCTTGTTTGTGGATGCAGCCTTTTCCTGCAGGTGAATCACCAGCTTGGCTGTAAAGGCAGAAGCCGCAAAGGTCAAGATCGTGGTGACCAAGCAGATGAATAGCAGGGGCAGCAATACCGGAAGAAGAGTTTCAATGTGTTCTATAATTCCTACCCCGGCAGGGATAAAGAAAAAGGCCATGTTTTGCAGGAGAAAATCCGATTTTTGTCGAATATGGTCTGGACGCAGCAGACCGGAGAGCAAGAGAAGGAACAAGAGGATCATGGCGATGACGCTGCCGGGAAAAGGGATGGGCAGCAGCAGGGAAATCCCCTCCCCGGCCAGACAGATGCCCAATATCACGCCGATTTGTACAATGATTTTCATAGGATCACAGCTTTCTATATCAAGTGATTTTATTATACCACGTTAGCTTAAAACATGCCTTCCGAATCTGTTCCCACCGTTTTTAATTTTTTGGATGAAGCGACAAAAAACGACTTGAATATTTTCATAAATCGACAGGAATCTTTTCTGAAAAATGGTATAGTGGTACGTGCGGTTCCGAAGAGCTGCATGTACTTACTGACCGGAGCCGTTCCCGGGAGAAGACTCCGGCAGACCAAAAACTCCGCCTTTCCAGCAAATGGAAGGGCGTTTTTTATTTTACAATCGTAGAAAATGGAAAAATATTCGGAAAAAGACGTGGAACAGTAAAAGAATGAGAGGAGGTGAAAGATAGTATGAAAACAAAATCAAAGGACAGACCTCGTTTACCGTTTTTTCAGCGTTTTTTTCGTTGGACTGCTGCCACAGCAGCCGTCCTTTCTCTTTGCATCGGCGGGGCAGCGGGAGCAGCTTGGCGGCTTTCTCCTAACTCTCTTACTGTTACCGAGGATTCCGGTATCCAGCCTCCCCAAGGTTGGTATCAAGTACAACTGGCGGACGGACAGGCTGCCAGTGTTTCCCTGCAAAACGAAACGCCTCGAGAAGCACAGGTGCGGCTGCTGGGAGTTATCCCGGTAAAGAACATCTCCTTGGAATCCGCAGAGGAACCCCAGGTGATGGCGTGCGGCGCTCCCTTTGGAATCAAAATGGAGGCCAAGGGGGTGATCGTTGTGGGAACCGCCGATATTACCGGAAATGGAAAAAGCATCAACCCAGCTTCCGAAGCAGGCTTGCAGGTGGGGGATGTGATCTGTAAAGCAGGGGGACAGGAAGTTTCCCAAAACGACCAGCTGGCAAAAATTTTTGAATCCAGCGCTGGCCAGCCTGTGACCATTGAGGCCCAGCGGGAGGGGAAAGATTTTACCGCAGTGCTCACCCCCGTATTCAGCGAAACCGACGGCCAGTATAAAGGCGGACTATGGGTGCGGGACAGTACCGCAGGCATTGGCACCCTCACCTTCTGCGACCCGGATACCTCTGTGTTTGGAGGGCTTGGTCATGGTATCTGTGATGTGGATACCAACCAGTTAATGCCGCTGGGTTCCGGCGAGATTTTGCCGGTGACGATCAGCGGCGTTATCCGAGGGCAAAGAGGGGCTGCCGGAGAATTGCAAGGATACTTCTCCAGTGACCTTGCTATAGGCGAGATGTCGGCTAACACAGATACCGGAGTATATGGCACTTTATACGATCTGCCCGATACCGGTGAAATGCTGCCCATTGCTATGAAGCAGGAAGTGCGGGCTGGAGAAGCGCAGATTCTGACCACTATTGATGGAGAGGAGCCGCGGCTATATGACGCGGAGATCCAATCTGTCAATTATGATGAGAACCAGCTTACTAAAAACCTGATTATTAAGGTGACAGACCCAGAACTGCTGCAGGAAACTGGTGGTATTGTTCAAGGACTCAGTGGCAGTCCCATTCTCCAAAATGGAAAACTGGTGGGGGCTGTGACCCATGTATTGGTAAATGACCCAGAAAAGGGATACGGTATTTTTGCCGAAACCATGTGGAAATATTCCCAGAAATCTCAGCCCGCAGCATAAAGTCTTTCAAAGGGGAAGGGTGTCGCACAAATGCAGATACAGTGGCGCCCTTTTCCTTGTTCTTTTTGTCAAAACAGGACGATTCTATTTTGAAGCTGGCGCACGTGGAAATAATTTCAAAAAAGCTATTGCCATTATTTCCATAATATGGTAATATAACCATGAACTAAATTTAACTATGGAGGTTGTTCCATGAATAAACCGGTAAAAATACTGATTGCAGGAGACGCCGACGAATGGGCGCTGAAAATGGCGGAAGAGCTGAACCGACTGGGAGCATCTCCATTTATTGCTGCCCGGGATGGCATGGCGGTCCTGGATTCCATCGAAGACAGCAGCCCGGATCTGGTGATGATGGAGCTCTTTATGCCAAGGCTGGACGCTATTGGGGTAATGCACGCGGTACATAAAGAAGGGGAATCCGGCCCCATGTTTGTGATCGTATCTGGATATACCAATTCTGTATTGGAACGGGAAGTTATGGGGGCGGGGGCCTCCTATTTTGCTCTCATGCCCTTGGATATTGGGGAAACAGCCCGGCGAATGATCGAACTGGTAAACCATCAGGAAGCAAGCCCCAAAATGCCGCTGGAAATGAAGATCACAGAGATCCTCCATGAGATCGGTGTACCGGCTCATATCAAAGGATACCACTATTTACGGGATTCCATCCGTATGGCGGTGGAAGATCCCGGAATCATCAATGCCGTGACCAAGCAGCTGTATCCTGGAGTTGCCAAGCTCTATTCCACCACCAGTTCCCGGGTAGAGCGGGCTATCCGTCATGCTATTGAAGTGGCGTGGGACAGAGGAGACGTGGATGTACTGAATTCCTATTTTGGATACACCATCCACAATACCCGGGGAAAACCCACCAACTCGGAGTTTATCGCCATGATCTCCGACAAACTGCGGCTGGAAATGAGAAGTATTGTATGAAAAAATGGAAAAAAGGCCCGTGGTTCACCTGCAACAAGTGGACCGGGGCCTTTTTGTTGTGTCCCTTTCATGCTATACTAAACAGAGGGAGGGATGGTTCATGTATTGCCGAGATTGCTGTTGGTTTTTCGCGGATGACCGGGCATGGGATTACCGCCGGGACGGCTATTGCTTCTGCCGCAAAAAAGGGGTCTTTTTTAGCCGCAATTACCGGATTGGAGAAGGGACGCGCATTGCCCCAGACCAAAAAGCCTGCTCGGAATTTGCTCCGCGGGAAAAAGAAAAGTAAATCAGAACTGCTCAATACGGCGTTGACGGCGCAGTTCCTGCCTGCGTTCAGCGGCTTCCCACATGATCTTTTCTTCTTCTGTTTCGATAATAAGGGGAGGAACCTGTGTGGGTTTTTCGTTTTCGTCCAGCGCCACCATCACCAGATAGGCGGTATTGATTTGTTCCCGAAGGCCGGTGATATCTTCAATGTAGGTATCCACCCGCACCTCCATAGAGGTATGGCCCACGTGGGTGATACGCCCCCGAAGAACGACAATGTCGTTGACATGGGCGGCTTTACGGAACCGCAGGTTATCGATACAGGCAGTGGTCACATTGCAGTTGGCGTGACGCCGGGCCACTACCCCGGCCAGGATGTCGATCCAGGCAGCAAGCTGTCCGCCAAAGAGGCGGTCGTAGCCATTGAGATGTTGGGACAATACGATCTGGATCTCTTCAGAGGCGGAATCTTCTGGACGTTTGGGTTTTAATTCGTTCATGCTCGGCTCCTTTCAGGAAAGGGCGCCCCGCGCTCGTTCCACAGATTATATTCAGTATACCATAAAAGTGATGGGACATACAATCCCAATGGTTTTATCCTTCTTTTAGGCTTTTAGGTCAAAGATGACGCATCATGTTTTGAAAACTGCAATTTTGGATATTTATTTCCAGTTTAATTCGCTTCGCCTGAAAAATTATGGAATTAACCAAATGTTTTCTTGCAGTATGCCGAAAATGGTGCTATACTATAAAAATACAGCGCCTGATAGAATAGGCGCTGTAGAGGATCAAACAAAAGGATGTGGGGGTTTGAAAAAAGTCATCATTGTCTGCGGCCATTACGGCTGCGGCAAGACCAATCTTTCTCTGAATCTGGCCATTGATGCAGCCAAAGCAGGAGAACAGGTAACGCTTATCGATATGGATTTGGTAAACCCTTATTTCCGTTCCTCAGAATATGGGGAATTGCTTAAGGAAAACGGCGTAGAGCTGATACAACCGGTATACGCCAACTCCACACTGGATATTCCCGCTATTTCTCCCGCTGTCTCTGCGGTCCTTTCGGCTGAAGGGGATGGTACGGTGATTTTGGATGTAGGCGGGGATGATGTGGGGGCTACGGCCCTAGGCCAATTTGCCGCAGAAATTGCGCAGCATCCTTATGAGATGTATTATGTGGTCAACCATTACCGGCCCCTTTCTGCCGGTTCCACAGAAACCGTGGAGCTTTTGGCAGAAATCCAGGCGGCTTCCCGGCTAAAAGCTACTGGCGTGGTAAATAACTCCCATTTAAAACAAGAAACCACCTCGGAGGATGTCCGGCGGGCTTTCCCCTATGGGGAAGAGATCGCCCAGCGGCTGGGGCTTCCCCTTTGCTTTACCACAGTCCCTGAGGAATTAGCGGGGGAGATGGCAGAGAGCTTGCCGCACCTCCGTCCAGTAAAGGTGTATGTCCGTTCCCCTTGGGAATAGGGCTTTGAAACAGACAAATAACCGAAATATAGAATTGCCAAAACAGGAAGGAGGTTTATGTTTATGGCAAAAATTACAGTCAATGAAGACGTTTGTAAGGGCTGCGGCCTGTGCGCCAATGCCTGCCCCAAAAAAATTATTGGATTTGTGAAGGAAAAAACCAACAATAAGGGGTATCACCCGGCTCGGCTGATGAAGCCGGAGGAATGTGTGGGCTGCTGCTCCTGTGCGATGATGTGCCCGGATATGGCTATCACGGTAGAACGATGAAGAATCACTCCCTGATGGGAGACAACGAAAGGAATGAAAGAAATGCCGGAAAAGGTATTGATGAAGGGCAACGAGGCCCTGGCGGAAGCGGCCATCCAAGCAGGCTGCCGCCATTTCTTCGGTTACCCCATTACGCCCCAGACGGAATTGGCGGCGTATATGTCCAAGCGCATGCCTAAGGTGGGCGGGACTTATTTACAGGCGGAATCGGAGGTAGCCGCCATCAATATGGTGCTGGGCGCCTCTGCTGCCGGTATCCGTGCTATGACCTCCTCCTCTTCTCCTGGCGTGAGCCTGAAATCGGAGGGAATCTCTTATATCGCAGGCAGCGACCTGCCTGCTGTTATCATCAATGTTCAGCGTGGCGGCCCGGGCTTGGGTGGTATCCAGCCTGCACAGTCGGACTATTGGCAGGCTACCAAGGGCGGCGGACATGGTGATTACCACCTGCTGGTTTTAGCCCCCTCTACTGTGCAGGAAATGGTGGACTTGGTATCTGACGCCTTTGATTTGGGCGATAAATACCGGATGCCTGCAATGATCCTGGCCGATGGTATGCTGGGCCAGATGATGGAGCCGGTGGCGCTTCCTGAAGCTGGGGAGAAAAAACTTCCCGAAAAGCCGTGGGCAGCCTGCGGCCATCAGGGTAAGCGGGAACATAATATTATCAATTCTCTGTATCTTCAGCCTCAAACCTTGGAGCAGAAGATCCGGGATCGGTATGAGCGTTATCACCTGATAGAAGAAAATGAACAGCGCGCCGAGTGCTATCAAACAGAGGATGCCGAGCTGGTACTGGTGGCCTATGGCGCTTCCTCCCGAATCGCCCGCAGCGCAGTGAATAAAGTCCGGGAAATGGGCAAAAAGGTGGGCTTGATCCGCCCCATCACTTTATGGCCCTTCCCCACCAAAGCCATTCAGAAGGCGGCTAAGAATGCCAAGGCATTCCTGGCAGTGGAAATGAGCATGGGCCAGATGGTGGACGATGTAAAGCTGGCTGTGCAGTGCCAAGTGCCGGTGCATTTCTATGGCCGTACCGGCGGCATGATCCCCACTCCCGGCGAGGTGCTGGGCGAGATCGAGAAAATTTTGGGAGGTGACCGGTAATGGGTATCGTATTCCAAAAGCCTAAGTCCATCACAGATGTGCCTATGCACTACTGCCCGGGTTGTACCCACGGCATTATCCACCGTTTGGTGGCAGAGGCCATCGACGAACTGGGCATTGAGGGTCGTACAGTGGGTGTGGCCTCTGTTGGCTGCTCCGTTATGAGCTATGACTACTTCTCCTGTGATATGGTGCAGGCTCCCCATGGCCGGGCTCCGGCTGTGGCTACCGGATTAAAACGAGCAATCCCTGAAAATGTGGTGTTTACCTATCAGGGCGACGGCGATTTGGCGGCTATCGGTACTGCAGAAACCGTACACGCTGCCACCCGCGGTGAGAACATCACTGTGATTTTTGTAAACAACGCAATTTATGGCATGACCGGCGGCCAGATGGCCCCCACTTCCCTGCCCGGGCAGGTGACCCAGACCACTCCCTACGGTCGTGACGTGAAAACTGCCGGTTATCCGGTCCGTGTGTGTGAGATGCTCGCCACATTGGATGGCGTGGCCTTGGCCCAGCGTGTAACAGTGGACAATGTACGCCACATCGCTGAGGCCAAAAAGGCTATTAAAAAGGCGTTTGAAAATCAGATCGAAGGCCGCGGTTACTCTATTGTAGAAGTGCTCTCCACCTGCCCCACCAACTGGGGACTGGCACCCACAGAGGCCCTTGAATGGCTGCGCAGCAATATGATGCCCTACTATCCTCTGGGTGTTTATAAGGATGTAACAAAGGAGGGTGCGGTATGAGTGTAGAAAAAGATCTGAATATCGTGCTGGCCGGTTTTGGCGGGCAGGGCATCCTGTTTGCCGGAAAGGTATTGGCATATGCCGGTTTGCAGGAAGGAAAAGAGATCTCCTGGCTGCCTTCCTATGGCCCGGAAATGCGGGGCGGCACGGCGAATTGCAGTATCTGTATCTCTAAGGAGCCTATTGGCTCCCCGCTGGTAGTGACCCCCAATGTGCTGGTGGCCATGAACCTGCCTTCTCTGGATAAGTTCATCGATGCAGTGGAACCTGATGGCTTGGTGCTGGTAGACAGCAGCCTTATCGATAAAAAGGTTACCCGTACCGATGTGAAGGTGTGCTATGTGCCCGCCACCCGTATGGCGGAAGACAACGGTCTCAAAGGCCTGGCCAACATCATTCTGATGGGCCGGCTATATGAGGAATTGCCCTTCTGTTCCGAAAAGAACCTAGATGCAGGGTTGCAGAAGTGTATCCCGGCTCGCAAGGCTGATATGCTGGAGAAGAACCGGCAGGCCTTTGAATTGGGAAGAGCCAGTAAGGAATAATCTGAATGATAATGTAAGAGCCGCAGGGTTCCTGATTTTGGGAACGCTGCGGCTTTTTTCTTCTTTTCAATAAACAAGGATTTCTTTCATCAGAACCTCATCCCGGGCAGCCGTTACATGGATGGTGAGCTGCTTGATCTCGGGAGTGCTGTCGTCAATGAGGGGATTCTGCAAGGCGAAGGGGTCCCGGAGCTGGCAAATCTTTTTGTGGCCAATACAAGTTCCCTGGGCCAGGGCATACTGTCCGCCGCTGGCAAAGTCGGCGGTGATGCGGAAGGATTCCACCCGCTGGCCTTGGGCGATATCCTCGGCCAGTACTACATATTTCAGCTCTTCTGCCCGAACGGGCTCTTTAAAGGTAATGGTGTATTTGGGTTGGGTGGCAGGGCAGCCTGGTGCTTTTTCCACGTGAGCTGCGCGCGGTGTGGAAAACTCCTGCCGCAGCAGCGCCCCAAACTCGTTTAGACGCTGTATGTCACGTTCGTCAATCAGACCCTCCCGATTAGGCGGCAGGTTCAGGTGGAAACAGGCGTTCGCTCCCACTGAGGTCAGATAGGTGTGAAACAGACGTTCCAAAGAATGAGGTTCTTCCTTTTCGTGCCAGAACCAGCCGGGACGAATGGACATGTTGATTTCTGTAGGGACAAACGCCAGACCCTTACTGTATAGGATATTGCTCAGAGCACCAATTTCCTCATCAGTGTTATACATATAGGAAAGATCACCGTCCTGGGCCATGGGACCGGGGCTGGTCTGGCTCTCTGCAAAGTGGCACAGCTCGGTGGGTACTACTGCCCATTCGGCGTGGCGTGCCACACCAGCCTCATTGCCGCACCAACGAATATCCGGGCCAAAATCATTGAAGATCACAGCTTGGGGCTGTAAGCGGTGAATGAGTTCAAAATACCGGGGAAAATCGTATACCTGTTTTTTGCCGTTGGGGCCTTCGCCGCAGGCGTTGTCAAACCACACGTAAAAAATCTCCCCGTAGTTGGTGAGAAGCTCAGTAAGCTGATTGCAGAAATAATCGTTATATTCCGGCGTGCCGTAAAGAGGGGAATTCCGGTCCCAGGGGGAAAGGTAAAAGCCGAATTTGATGCCGCCCCGGCGGCAGGCTTCGGAGGCTTCCTTGACGATGTCTTTTTGACAGGGGGAGTTTTTCACGCTGTGCTGGGTGTATTGGGAGGGCCACAGGCAGAAACCGTCGTGATGTTTGGCGGTGAGGACCATTCCCTTCATACCAGCGGATTTGATGGCATGCACCCACTGGTCACAGTCCAGATGAGTGGGGTTAAAGATAGATTCGGGTTCGTTTCCCAGCCCCCACTCCCGGTCGGTATAGGTGTTGGGGCTGAAATGGATAAAAGCGTAGCTTTCCAGATCAAACCAGGCCAGTTGGTTGGGAGTGGGTTTTACATGGGCGGCTTCCCGCAAAAAAGGGACCATACGAACAACTCCTTTATAATAATCTGTTTCCGTTAAGGCTTGACAGCTCTGGTGGCATAAAAGCTGGGGATGTTATAATCATGGAGATGCCCCGAGCCGTTGGTATCCTGAAAAATATCGGTCAGCAGAAAACCTGCCTGCAGCTGGCCGCCAATCTGCTCCTCAATGGTATGGGAAAATTGGATACCCCAATGGTTTTCCACGGATGCCTGGAATAGCTGCGCATCCTGAAGGGGATTAAAAGGAAGGGGAGATTCCAGCGCGGTTTCCTCCTCATTAAAGGCGTAGTTGATGCCATTATCCAGACCGGCCAAGAGGATCCCTCCTTTTTTGAGTATCCGGAAACATTCTTTCCAGATAGGCAATACGTTTTCCACATAGCAGTTGGAAACCGGATGGAAGATCAGGTCAAAGGTTTCATCTGCAAAAGGAAGGGGCCGGCTCATGTCTGCCCGAACTGTTTGAATGGTATATCCTTCCTGCTGGGCTAAGATTTCTTCGCTGTGAAGCTGGGCGGCGGAATAATCTAAAACTGTACAGGCAGCTCCCAAGACGGAAAACACAGGCATTTGCTGTCCGCCCCCAGAGGCAAGGCCCAGAATTTTTGCCCCCTTCATGGGGCAGAACCAGGCATGAGGAACCGGTTTAGTGGGGGTGAGCAGTACATCCCATTGCCCTTTTCGAGCTTGTTCTAGGATTTCATGGGATACAGGCTTTCCCCATTCCCAGCCTTCCTGTACCCAGCGGTCTATGGTATGTGCGTTGATCTCTGCATAATGCTCCAAAAAAATTCCTCCTCCCAGATGATTTTGTTGTTTTATCATAGCACGCCTTTTTTCGAAGAGCAAGGAAAAAGAATAGAATACCGAATCTTTTGTTTCTGTTATGGGTTTGTTGAAAAAGATTGAGGAAAAACCACAAAAAAGCTGGATTTTATTCGGTGATAGAAACACTAAATTATTCTCTAAAGGAAAAAAGTATGTTTTTTGGTATGATATACTGAATTTAAAATGCGATTTCAGGTAATATTGTTATATTTTTAACAAAACCCTGGGCGAGGGGGATTCTGACTGCGAACACGTCTTTGTTTTGGAAAAAGCGGTTTTGTCTGGGGAAGCACGGTATGCCTGTTTTTGTATTATTTTTTGAATTCTACAGGGAGGAAACAAGTATGCAGAAGCGAATTACAAATTTGCCGTTTCGGGGTACGCCGGAACAGGAAGAAAAGCTGCGCGCCATCATTGCTGAGCATAAGGGCCAGCAGGGCGCTGTGATGCCGGTACTGCAAAAGGCACAGGAGGTGTATGGCTACCTTCCCATGGAGGTACAGGCCATGGTAGCCGAAGGATTGGGCGTTTCGCTGGAGGAGGTATTCGGCGTGTCCACCTTCTATTCTCAGTTCTCCTTGACCCCCAAGGGACAGTACAACATCTCCATCTGCTTGGGCACCGCCTGCTATGTAAAGGGTGCTGCTGCTTTGATGGATAAGGTAACAGAAATTCTGGGCATCCAGCCCGAGGAATGTACAGAGGATGGAAAGTTCTCGCTGACCGCCTGCCGGTGCGTGGGCGCTTGCGGCCTGGCTCCGGTGCTCACCGTGAATGAGGACGTATACGGCCGCCTGACCCCCGAAGAGGTGCCGGGCATCCTGGCCAAATATCAATAAGCCGTTATGCGGGAGCTTTCACTCAACGTGATGGATGTGGCCCAGAACTCCATTACCGCCGGGGCATCTCTGATTGAGATCCGTGTGGAGGAGGACCGGAAAAAAGGGGAACTGGTCATCTTCATCATCGATAACGGAAAGGGCATGAGCGAGGAACAGGTACAGCGGGTAATCGACCCGTTTTATACCACTCGCACCACCCGCAAGGTAGGGTTAGGCGTGCCGCTTTTCAAGATGGAAGCCGAAATGACCGGAGGGGATTTCTCTATTCGGTCGAAATTAGGGGAGGGCACCGAGGTACGGGCCCGGTTTTGTACTTCCCACGTGGATATGATCCCGTTGGGAGATATCGATGATACCATCGTGCTGCTGATCTCCTGCAACCCGGATCGGGATTTTCGCTTTGTCCACCAGGTGGACGGAGCAAAAGTGGAACTGGATACCCGCCAGCTCCGGGAGGTACTGGGGGAGGATGTGCCGCTGAACGCACCGGATGTGGTGCAGTGGATGCGCGGCTATTTGCAGGAACAGGCAGAAGAATGTTTACAAGGAGGAGCATCTACATGAAATCTTTAGCGGAATTGCAGGCAATTCGCGATAAAGCAAGAGCGCAGGTCAGTCTGCGGGAAAATTCTGATAACAGCATCCGCGTGCTGGTGGGCATGGCTACCTGCGGCATTGCGGCAGGCGCCCGCCCGGTGCTCACCACCATGGTGGACGAAGTGGCAAAGCGCCAGCTGAATAATGTGGTCGTTACCCAGACCGGCTGCATCGGCATCTGCCAGTTTGAGCCGGTGGTGGAAGTGGTGACCCCCGACGGGGAAAAGACTACTTATGTAAAGATGACCCCGGAAAAGGCAGTCCGCGTGGTCAATGACCATCTGGTAAACGGCAATGTGGTGACCGAGTACACCATTGGCGCCAACACATAAGAAGGAGGTTGCAGCAATGTTTCGTTCTAACGTACTGGTGTGCGGCGGTACCGGCTGCACCTCCTCCAACAGCGAGCTGATTATCCAGCGGCTGAAAGAGGAAATCAAGGCCAAGGGCCTTGAAAAGGAAGTCAATGTGGTTCGTACCGGCTGCTTTGGCCTGTGCGCCCTTGGCCCCATTATGATCGTCTATCCCGAGGGCTCCTTCTATAGCATGGTGACCCCCGAGGATGTGCCCGAGATTGTGGAAGAGCATCTGCTCAAGGGCCGTATTGTAAAGCGCCTTTTGTATCAGGAGACGGTGCAGGACGACAATACCATCAAATCCCTGAACCATACACCCTTCTATGAGAAGCAAAAGCGCGTAGCGCTGCGGAACTGCGGCGTCATCAACCCCGAGAAGATCGAGGAATACATCGCTGTGGACGGCTATGCCGCTCTGGGCAAGGCTCTGACCGAAATGACCCCACAGCAGGTCATCGATGAAATCACCAAATCCGGCTTGCGTGGCCGCGGCGGTGCAGGCTTCCCCACCGGTAAAAAGTGGAGCTTTGCCGCTGCCAACCACGCCGATCAGAAGTATGTGTGCTGCAACGCCGACGAAGGTGACCCCGGCGCATTTATGGACCGTTCTGTGTTGGAAGGCGACCCCCATGCGGTGCTGGAGGCCATGGCCATCGCCGCCTATGCCATTGGTGCGACCCAGGGCTATATTTATGTCCGTGCAGAATATCCTATCGCCGTTAAGCGTTTGCAGATCGCTATTGACCAAGCCCGTGAATACGGCCTGCTGGGCAAGAATATTTTTGATACCGATTTCTGCTTTGATATCGACCTGCGACTGGGTGCAGGCGCATTTGTGTGCGGCGAAGAAACCGCACTGATGACCTCTATCGAAGGCAAGCGCGGCGAGCCTCGCTGCCGTCCACCCTTCCCGGCTGTAAAGGGCCTGTTCGGTAAACCCACTATCCTCAACAACGTAGAAACTTATGCCAACGTTGCCCAGATCATCCTCAACGGCGCTGACTGGTTCGCCTCTATGGGCACCGAGAAATCCAAGGGCACCAAGGTGTTCGCTCTGGGCGGTAAGATCAAGCACACTGGCCTGGTGGAAGTCCCCATGGGAACCACCCTGCGGGAGATCGTCGAGGAGATCGGCGGCGGCGTGCCCAACGGACGCAAGTTTAAGGCGGCCCAGACCGGCGGCCCCTCCGGTGGATGTATCCCCGCGGAGCATCTGGATGTGCCCATTGACTACGACAACCTGCTGGCCATCGGTTCCATGATGGGCTCCGGCGGTCTGATCGTTATGGACGACACCACCTGTATGGTGGATATTGCCAAGTTCTTCCTGGAATTCACTGTGGATGAGTCCTGTGGTAAATGTACCCCCTGCCGTATCGGCACCAAGCGTTTGCTGGAAATCCTCAACAAGATCACCAGCGGCAACGGTACACTGGAGGATATCGACAAACTGGAAGAGCTGTGCTACTACATCAAGGAAAACGCCCTGTGCGGCCTGGGACAGACTGCTCCCAACCCGGTGCTCTCCACCCTGCACTTCTTCCGTGACGAATATATCGCCCACGTGACCGAGAAGCGCTGTCCCGCCGGTGCCTGCAAGGCGCTGACCAACTATTACATCGAGCCTGACAAGTGTAAGGGATGCACCCTGTGCGCCCGTAACTGCCCGGTGAATGCTATCAGCGGCACCGTGAAGCAGCCCCATGTTATCGATACCCAGAAATGTATCAAGTGCGGCGCCTGCA
>CALWIS010000081.1 GCA_944380795.1 uncultured Clostridia bacterium
TCTGATAGGAGGAAAAGTATGCTGCGTGTAGAAACGATCCTGCGGGATATTTCCAAAGATCCGCAGAGTTGGGAAAAGCTGCTGCCCACAATGGCGGCCAATTATAAATACAGCTTTATCCACCAACTGTACATTTACGCTCAAAAGCCACAAGCCACTGCCTGCGCCAATATCCAGCTTTGGAACCGGCTGGGACGGTGGATCAACAAAGGGGCAAAGGGAATTCTTCTGCCAAAATCCGAAAAAGGGCACACCCATGTGTTCGATATTTCGGATACCCATGGAAAGAAAGTGCCTTTGTGGAATTTCCTGGCGGAACGAGATGAAAATCCGGTAAGGTCAGCCCTTCAGCTCCCCCGGGAGGAGCCTTTTCGGGAAGCGCTGCTGCTGGGAACCGAAGAAGCCGCCGCCACAGCCGCAGAGAACCAGTGGGAAGATTACCTTTTTCGTGATTCCCATCCAATCGCGCAGGAAGAATTTCGGGAACTGATAGAAGATACTGTCTGCCAAATGGTCATGCTCCGCACGGGTCTGGAACCGCTGTCTGCCATCCGGCATCAGGAGCTGCTCCACCAAAAGGGAGAATGGCTGGGAGAATACATATCCCAATGCGGCCAGCAGGTGCTGCGGCAGATCGAAGCTGCCGTTAAACACCCGGAGCGCTATCTTTCTGCAGAACCGATTATCCCTGTAAGTTCAGAGCACAGGGAAGAACCACAAACCGAGAAGGAAAAAGGCAATACACCGGAAGCATCGGAAAAGCAGGAGGAACCACAGTCGGAAGTTCCCGACCTTTCACAGCTGCCCATCAGCCGTACCGGGGATACTGTGGTAATCGGACAGGAAGAAAAAGCCTCCAGGGAAGTAGAGGTTACGGTAACAGACGAGGAATGGGAAGCAATCCAGCAGGCCATACCGGAAAAACCGGCTGAACCAGCGCAGGAAACTTTTTCTCCTGTTAGCCAGGAACCTATGGAACAGATCAGTTTCTTTCAAACGGAAGAATCTCCTCCAGCCCCATCTGTTTGGGATTACAACGATGTTAAAGAAACTATACAAGCAACAAATACAACATCAAAAACTGACCGATTTATTGACCACTATTATGTAGTAGAAGATTTACAGGTTCGAGGGGCGCTCCAGCTTAAGGAGTACGGTACATTTGAGGAAGCAATGAGAGCTTACCAGTCACTTCCTGCTGACAGAATGAAAGCCCTGGGTGTGCAAAATACAAAAACTCCTTTCCCCGGCAGTCTGGATCTGATTCAGTGCAAAGACGGAGAAGACAAACTGATTCAGGACTATATGAAAGTAGAGGGTTGGAAAAATCCTGAAATTTTGGATTTAGTTCAAAAAATCAATACCACAATCCAGTCAAAAGGAATTTCGGATATTCCAGCTGTAAACTTCCACATCACCGATGAGCACCTGGGAGAAGGCGGCCCTAAAGCAAAATTTCAAGCTAACATCAACGCCATCCAGCTTTTGAAGGAGCTGGAATCCACGAACCAGCAGGCCAGCCCCGAACAGCAGGAGATCCTTTCCCGATATGTGGGGTGGGGTGGATTATCGGAAGTTTTTGACCCCTCCAAAGAGAACTGGAGCAGGGAATACAACCAGCTGAAGGAACTGCTGACGCCAGAAGAATATACCGCAGCCCGAGCTTCTACTCTGAATGCCCATTACACCAGTCCAACGGTTATCCGGGCTATCTATCAGGCAGTGGGGAACATGGGCTTTACCACCGGAAATATTCTGGAGCCTTCCTGCGGCGTGGGAAACTTCTTCGGCCTGCTGCCGGAGGAGATGCAGAACAGCCGCCTGTATGGGGTGGAGCTGGACAGCGTTACCGGCCGCATCGCCAAACAGCTGTATCCCAAAGCGGAGATCACCGTGGCGGGGTTTGAAACCACTCGCCGCATGAACTTTTACGATGTGGCCGTAGGCAATGTTCCCTTTGGCCAGTATCAGGTAAACGACCCCGGCTATAACCGGCTGCGGTTCCCCATCCACGACTACTTTTTTGCGAAAGCCATTGACCAGGTACGTCCCGGCGGCATCATCGCCTTTGTTACCAGTCGGTATACCCTGGACAAACAGGGAATCGAAGCCCGGGAATACATCGCCCGGAGAGCCGATCTGCTGGGAGCCATCCGCCTGCCCAACAATGCGTTTAAGGCAAATGCCGGGACAGAAGTTGTCTCCGACATCCTTTTCCTGCAAAAACGGGACATCCCCCGCACAGATCTTCCAGATTGGGTCTATACCGGCACAACGGACGATGGCTTTGCCATCAACCGGTATTTCCTCCAGCACCCGGAAATGGTACTGGGGGAATTGAGCAGCGAAAGCACACAGTATGGACATGAGGACTTGACGGTAAAACCGAAAGATGGGGCCGATCTGAAAGAATTGCTGGAAAAGGCTGTTTTCCAAATCCATGGGCAGATCACACCTGCTGTTCAGCAAGAGGGGAATTTACCAAAGGAGGACAGCCTGCCTGCCGACCCCACTGTCCGGAATTTCTCCTACACACAGGTGGATGGGGAGGTGTACTTCCGGGAAAACAGCACGATGATCCGGCAACCCTTTACCGGACGGGAAAAGGAACGGATATTGGAAATCCTTCCGGTGCGCGACTGTCTGCGCCAGCTCATCCAGACAGAACTGGAGGACGACACCGACCAGCAAATTGCACATCTGCAACAGGAACTGGCCCAGCGTTACGACCGGTTTATAGCCAAAAATGGATATATCAACACACCGGCCAATGCCCGTGTGCTCCGCAACGATACTTCCTATCCCCTTCTCTGTTCGCTGGAACGTTTTAATGGGCAGGGGAAGTACGAAGGGAAAGCGGAGATCTTCTTTAAGCGCACCATCAAAGCCCAAAAAACCATTGACCATGTGGAAACCGCTCAGGAAGCCCTGACCGTATCCGTAGCGGAAAAAGCCCAGGTAGATATGGCCTATATGTCCCAGCTCACCGGCAAACCGGAAAAAGAACTGGAACAGGAATTACAGGGAAAGATTTTCCGGGAAACCTCCCTGATCAATGGGGACGAAGCCTGGAAAGCTGCTTTTACCATTGAGACGATTCAAAAGCTCCCCTGGGTAACAGCGGAGGAATACCTGTCCGGCAATGTCCGGCAAAAGCTCCGCAACGTGAAGAAACTCTCCCAGCTCCTGCAGGAAAGGAAAGAGCATACAGAGGAAGAAAAAGCATACCTTACCCCTTATATTGCCGCCCTGACAGCTGTTCAGCCCAAAGACCTGGGGCCGGAAGAGATCCATGTCCGGCTGGGGGCCACCTGGATTCCCATGAAGGATGTAAAGGCTTTTGCCTTTGAAACTTTCCGGACGCCGCCTCGAGCTCAGCTGGCAATTCAAATCGAATATTCCCCCTATACCACCTCCTGGCAGATACGGGGAAAAAGCAGCGACAGAGATAATGTCATGGTGACCAAAACCTTTGGCACCAACCGGAAGAACGCCTGGGAACTGCTGGAGGATACCTTAAATCTCCGGGACGCCAAGGTGTATGACTATGTGGAAGTATCTGGAGAGCGCCAGGCAGTTCTCAACAATAAAGAAACCCAGCTGGCGCAGGAAAAACAGGAAGGGATCAAACGCGCCTTTCGGGAATGGATCTGGAAAGACCCCAAACGCCGGGAACGCCTTTGCACTGCTTACAACGAACAGTTCAACTCCATACGCCTGCGGGAATATGACGGTTCGGCCATCCCCTTTACCGGCATCAACCCGGAGATCCGCCTGCGTCCCCATCAGCGAAACGCCGCCGCCAGAATCATCCTGGGCGGAAATACCCTGCTGGCCCATGTGGTGGGGGCAGGAAAAACCTATACCGCCATTGCCGCCGCCAAGGAATCCAGGCGGCTGGGATTGTGCCAGAAGCCTCTGTTTGTGGTTCCCAACCATTTGACAGAACAGTGGGCGGATGATTTTCTCCGGCTGTATCCGGCGGCCAATATCCTGGCGGCAGCCAAAAAGGATTTTGAAAAGGAAAACCGGCAGAAGTTCTGCTCCCGCATCGCTACCGGGGATTGGGACGCCGTGATCATTGGCCATTCACAATTTGAAAAGCTGCCCCTTTCCCAGGAACGGCAGAGAGATATGCTCCAACAGCAGGAAGACGAGCTGGTTACCGCCATTGCTAACGCCAAAGGAGACGAGGATCAGCGTTTCTCCGTCAAACAGATGGAAAAGAGCCGTAAGAGCCTACAGGTAAAGCTGGAAAAGCTCAACGACCAGAGCCGGAAGGACAATGTCATTACCTTTGAGGAAATGGGTATTGACCGGCTGTTTGTGGATGAAGCCCACTACTATAAAAATCTGTACCTGTACACCAAAATGCGGAATGTGGCAGGCGTTGCCCAATCGGAAGCCATGAAGTCCAGCGACCTGTTTATGAAGTGCCGGTATCTGGATGAACTGACCCACGGCAAAGGCATTATATTCGCCACCGGTACACCGGTGAGCAACACCATGGCTGAACTGTACACCATGCAGCGGTACTTGCAGATGGATACCCTCAAGGAAGCCCATATGGAAAACTTCGACGCCTGGGCAGCAAACTTTGGTGAAACCGTCACGGCGCTGGAGATCTCCCCGGAGGGCAGCGGATATCGGCAGAAAACCCGATTTGCCAAATTCTATAACCTGCCCGAGCTGATGCAGATGTTCCGGCAGGTGGCAGACATCCAGACAGCGGATATGCTGAATCTTCCCGTCCCGGAAGCCAAATTCCATACGGTACAGGTAGCTCCCACCGAACTGCAAAAAGAAATGGTTCAAAAGCTATCAGAACGTGCGGAAGCCATCCGGCAGCGAAGGGTAGACAGTACCGAAGACAATATGCTGCTGGTAACAGGGGACGGCAGAAAGCTGGCGCTGGATCAGCGGCTCCTTGACCCCAATGCACCGGAGCCTGCCAGAGGAAAGCTTATTACCTGTGCCGACAATGTGGCGCAGATTTATCGCGACGGACAGGAGAAAAAACTGACACAGCTTGTCTTTTGCGATATGTCCACCCCCAGCCATGATGGAAAATTCAACGCCTATGAAGAACTGCGGCGGCTCCTTATAGAACGGGGTATCCCGGAGGAGCAGATCGCCTTTATCCACGACGCCAACAACGAAACCAAAAAAGAGCAGCTTTTTTCCTCTGTACGCAGTGGCGATATCCGCATTCTCATGGGCAGTACCGCCAAAATGGGGGCCGGTACCAAT
>CALWIS010000082.1 GCA_944380795.1 uncultured Clostridia bacterium
CCACTCAAGGTTTGTCAAGATTTTTTTCCGCTCCGTTGAGCGCTTGACTATTCTACCACGCTTTCTCCCGCTTGTCAACGCCTTTTTTCATCTTTTTTCGCCGTTTTTTATGGTTTGGTAATTTCATCCTGTTTTTTTCACTATTTCTCCACATTGTCCGTCATGCACAGACAAATCCCCTTTTTGTCTTTTCTCTTGCTCCTCTCCCCTTTTTTTGCTATACTTTGCTTATTCCAAACCTATTATAATAGGATACCGCTAAGGAGGGATTTTATGCCCATTCGCATTCAGGCCTCTCTGCCTGCTATTGAAGTACTGGAATCCGAGAATATTTTTGTTATGACGCAAGAGCGCGCCATGAAGCAGGATATCCGTCCTCTCAAAATCGTGATCCTCAACCTGATGCCCACCAAGATTGAAACGGAGACCCAGCTTCTCCGGCTCTTAAGCAACACCCCCCTTCAGGTAGATGTGGAACTGATGCTCATGGCTACCCATGTTTCCAAGCACACTTCCTCGGTTCACCTCAATACCTTTTATAAGACCTTTGACGAATTAAAAGATGAAGTTTTCGATGGCATGATTATCACCGGTGCACCGGTAGAAAAACTGGAGTTCGAGGAGGTGGACTACTGGGAAGAAATGTGCCGCATTATGGCGTGGACAAAAACCAACGTCTACTCCACCCTGCATATTTGCTGGGGCGCCCAGGCCGGGCTCTATTATCATTATGGCATTCAGAAGTATATGCTCCCCGAAAAACTCAGCGGAATCTACAATCATCGGGTGCTGGCCCCCTACCATCCCTTAATGAGAGGGTTCGACGATAACTACTACGCCCCCCACTCCCGCTATACCGAAGTCCGCCGGGAGGATATCGAAAAGCATCCCGAATTGCTGGTGCTCTCCATTTCCCGCCGTGCCGGCCTCCATATTATTGCCGCAAAAGATGGAAGGCAGTTCTTTGTCACCGGTCATGCGGAATATGACCGGGATACCCTGGCCAAGGAATATTTCCGAGATGTCAACAAGGGCCTAAACCCCAAGGTTCCTTACAACTACTTCCCCAACGACGATCCCAGCGAGACACCGCCCTTCACCTGGCGGAGCAATGGTCATCTCCTTCTCTCCAACTGGCTCAACTATTATGTATATCAGCAGACCCCTTATAACTTGCAAGACCTGCGCAAGCTTTATGGGGAATGATTCTTTTCTATAATATAATAAAATACGCGCCCGGGCACAGGCCAAATTCCTGTGTCCGGGCGCTTTTTACTGATGAAGGGGGATTCATCAGGCACCTATACGCATTAGGATTTCAAAATGTGGCGATACAGGGCGATATAGTCGTTGGCGGAACGTCCCCAGCTGTTGTCGCACCGCATGGCACGGTCCACCAGGATTTTCCAGCCGTCCTTATTGGCATAGCCCTCCAGGGCACGGTGAATAGCGTGATACATATCGCCGCTGTCATAGCTCTGGAACGTAAAGCCGTTGCCCTCGCCGTCGCCACTGTCGCGGATGGAATCCTTCAGGCCGCCGGTAGCGCGCACCACCGGAATGGTGCCATACCGCAGGGCGATCATCTGGGACAGGCCGCAAGGTTCGCTCTTACTGGGCATAAGGAAAATATCTGCACCGGCATAGATCTTTCTGGAAAGCTCGGGGATAAACCCGATGCAGGCGCAGAAGCGGCCGGGATACTTGTTCTGCATCTCGCGGAAGAAGCTCTCATACTCCCAATCGCCGGAGCCCAGCACTACAAACTGCACATTAGTCTCATACATCAGCTTGTCGGCGATCTCCTTTACCAAATCCAGACCCTTGTGGGAAACCAGACGGGTAACCATGCCGATCATGGGCACATCCGGATTCTGCTCCAGGCTCAAACGCTCCTGCAACTTCTGCTTATTCACTGCCTTACCGGCCATGTTGTCTACGCTGTAGTTGGCGTATACATTTTTGTCGGTTTCTGGGTTGTAGTTGATCACATCAATACCGTTCAGGATGCCCGAAAGCTTCCAGGAACGCTCATTGAGAATTCCATCCAAGCGGTGAGAATACCAGGGGTTCAGAATCTCCTGGGCATAGGTGGGGCTCACGGTAGAGACCCAATCGGCACACTCGATAGCGCCCTTCATAATATTGACGCAGTCGTCATATTCCAGCAAATGGGCTTCGGAAGCGGGGATGCCCAGCACATCGTTGAGCAGCTCTTTGCCGTATTTGCCCTGATACTGGATATTATGAATGGTAATCAGGGTCTTAATGCCCCGATACCAATCGTTATTGGCATAGAACAGACGGTAATACACCGGCACCAGCGCCGTCTGCCAGTCGTTAGCGTGAATAAGATCGGGCTTAAAGTCCAGATAGGGCAGCATTTCCAAAGCAGCCCGAGAGAGGAATGCAAAACGCTCCGCATCATCATAATGACCATACAGGCCGGGGCGCTTAAAGTAATACTGGTTGTCGATGAGATAATAGATCACACCGCCTACCTTGGCCTCAAACACGCCGCAATACTGACGACGCCATGCCACCGGCACCGAGAGGCTGGTAACAAACCGCATATTCTCCCGCAGCTCCTGGGGAACATCCTCATATAAGGGCATTACGATGCGACAGCCGATGAGCCGGGCCCGCAGGGCCTGAGGCAAAGAACCTGCCACATCTCCCAAGCCACCGGAAGCAGCAAAGGGAAGGGCTTCACTGGTACAGAACAAAACCTTCACAGGTCTCACACCTTTCTATAAACATTATGGGCCTATCAAAACAGGCCGGAGAAGCAGTGCCTCCCCTTTGATAAGATTGGAGGCCCGATGCTTTGCCGGGCCTCCAGCCGATTTTTTTGTAGGAAACCTTATACCAGGCTGCCCTTGCTGATGAACACCGGGTAGGACTGGAAGCCCATGAGGGTACGATCCTCCTGGATCACAACATCCTTATCGGTAATCACATAATTCAGGTTGCTGCCTGCGCCGATAACGGTATCCTGCATAATCACGCAGTTTTTCAGTTTAGCTTCTTTGCCTACATGGACGCCGCGGAAGATCACACAGTTCTCCACCTCGCCCTCAATAACGCAGCCATCTGCAATGAGGGAATTGGAAACCTGAGAACCCAGACCATAACGGGCGGGCATATCGTCGCGCACCTTGGTATAGATGGGACGGTTGACATCAAACAGTTGTTCCCGCACCTTAGGCAACATCAGAGCCATATTGGCCTCAAAGTAGGAGTTGATGGAGCCCACCATGGTGGAATAGCCGGTAAACTCATAGCCGAAAATCCGCAGATTATTGAGGTTCTGTTGGATGATCTCACGGCCAAAGTCATAGCGGTTGCGGCTCACGCACTCGCTCACCAGCTTCATCAGCAGTTCCCGGCGCATCACATACATATTCATGCCATAGTTGCACTCGTTTTCCATGCTGGGGCCAATGAGCATCTCTACCACACGACCATCGGGAGAAGTGGTAATTACATTGGCATTGGTGCTGTAAGAAGGCACCTTGCCATATTTGTATACCATGGTAATGTCCGCTTTATTGTCGATATGAGCGGAGATCACCTCTGCATAATTGATATTGCAGATAAAGTCGCAGTCACTGATCAGCACATACTCTTCCTTGGAGTTGCGCAGGAACCGGCTGATAGAAGCCAGAGAGCCAACCCGATTGGGAAGCTGGGTGCCGTCGGCGCCAAAGGGAGGCAGGATATACAAGCCTTCTCGCTTGCGGGACAGGTCCCAGGATTTGCCGGAACCCAGATGGTCCATCAGGGACTGATAGTTGTTGCCGGTAATTACGCCAACTTTGTTAATACCGGAGTTGACCATATTGGAAAGGGGGAAGTCGATGAGGCGATACCGTCCGCCTACCGGGACGGAAGCCAGGGTACGGTGCTCTGTCAGTTCGCGCACACGCTCATCGTGTACATTGGCGAACAGGATTCCGAGAACATTATTTCCGATCATCATTATTTCGCCACCTCCTCGGCGTCAATCATTGCCTTAGGCGGCACGACGGTACCAGGCTCCAATACACAGCCCGCTCCCAAAACAGCGACGCCCCATTCGTCTTTGTTTTCAATATCTTCCGGACGGGCGCCAATCTTACAGTCAGCGCTCACCACACAGTTTTCTGCCACAATAGCATACTGGACTACTGCGCCCTCTTCAATGCGAGCGCCGGGCATCACGATAGAATCCTTCACCACTGCACCGGGAGCCACATATACGCCGGCAAACAGCACCGAGAAATCCACATCACCGTATACATTGCAGCCCTCACTAATGAGGGAGTTCTGCACCTTGGCGGTGCTGGCTATGTAGTGGGGCGGCATGGCCGGGTTGCGGGAATAAATCTTCCAGCTCTCGTCGCTCAGATCCATCGGAATATTGGGGTTCAGCAGATCCATGTTGGATTCCCACAGGCTTTCGATGGTTCCTACATCCTTCCAGTATCCCGAGAACTGGTAAGCCACCATCTTCTCACCAGCGTTGAGCATAGCGGGAAGCACGTTTTTGCCGAAGTCGTTGGAGGAATTGGGGTCTGCCTCGTCCTCCTCCAGATACTTGCGCATCTTGCTCCAGGTAAACACATAGATACCCATGGAAGCCTTGTTGCTCTTGGGCACAGCCGGCTTCTCATCGAATTCATAAATAGTGCCGTCCTCATAGGTGTTCAAGATGCCAAAGCGGGAAGCTTCTTCCATTGGTACTTCGATAACAGCAATGGTGCAGTCAGCTTTCTTCTCCTTGTGGAAGGCGATCATCTTGGCATAATCCATTTTATAGATATGGTCACCGGAAAGCACTACCACATACTCGGGATTATACCGGTCGATAAAACGGATATTCTGATAAATGGCGTTGGCCGTGCCCTTATACCAGTCGGACTGCTTGCCCCGCTGATAGGGAGGCAGCACATGTACGCCGCCGTACATGCTGTCCAGATCCCAAGGCTGGCCGCTGCCGATATACTCGTTCAGCTCCAGGGGCTGATACTGAGTGAGCACGCCCACTGTCTCAATGCCGGAGTTCACGCAGTTGGAAAGCGGGAAGTCGATGATCCGATACTTTCCGCCATAAGGTACTGCCGGCTTGGCCAAGTTACGGGTGAGGACGCCCAGACGGCTTCCCTGTCCACCTGCCAGCAGCATGGCCACTACTTCTTGTTTTGGTAACATTTGGATTCCCCCTCTGAAGATTAAGGTTTCTTCGATTTATTTTTCTGAGGACTTGTTTTCCGGGTTGTTTTCGGCTTGGCTGCTGCCTTAACGGCGACTGCTTTTTTCTCCGCCGGGGCTTTTTCGGCTGCTGTTTCTTTCTTTTCCACCACAGCCTTCACTTTTTTCTGAGGCGCACGTCTGCGGCACTTCAAATAGATCACAGACATGGCAGGCAGCGTCAAGCTGATGCTGTTTTCAAAACCATGCATGGGTTCCGGTACCGATTTAATGGTATCGCCATTGGTCACGCCGCCTCCGCCAAATTCCGTACTATCGGAATTGAAAAGCTCTGTATAGATACCCGCTACGGGAATGCCGATGGAATAATTGTCCCTCTGTACTGGGACGAAGTTGCATACAGCAATAATATCATTGCCGTCCTTATCAATGCGCCGGAACGCAATCACGCTCTGGCTGTAGTCGTCGTTGGAGATCCAGGAGAAACCCTCCCAAGAAAAATCCACCTGCCATAAGGCGGGGGTCTCCAAATAGAAGTGGTTCAGAGCTTTAAAGAACCTCTGGGCCTGCTGATGCTCAGGATATTGCAGTAATCCCCACTCCAGCTCTTTTTCCACATTCCATTCGTTACCCTGGCAGAACTCGGTGCCCATAAAGAGCAGCTTTTTACCGGGATGGGCCATCATGTAACACATAAAGGCACGCACCCCCGCGTATTTCATGGGGTCATCACCGGGCATCTTATTAAAGAGCGAGCACTTCCCATACACTACCTCATCATGAGAGATAGGCAGGATAAAGTTCTCGGAAAACGCATAAAAGAATGAAAAAGTAATATTATCGTGGTTAAATTTACGGAACAGAGGGTCCAAAGACATATAGTGGAGCATATCGTTCATCCAACCCATGTTCCACTTGTAGTTAAATCCCAGTCCGCCGCAGTATGTAGGCTTGGAGACCATGGGCCATGCTGTGGATTCCTCCGCAATCATCATGACTTCCGGGGCTGCCTCAAATACAGCCTCGTTCAAATGCTGCAAAAAGGCCACTGCTTCCAAGTTCTCCCGGCCGCCGTCCTTGTTGGGAATCCATTCGCCGTCGTTTCGGCTATAATCCAAATACAGCATAGAAGCTACAGCGTCCACCCGGATGCCGTCAATGTGATATTCCTTTACCCAGAACACGGCGCTGGAGATCAGGAAACTGACCACTTCATTGCGGCCGTAGTCGAATACCAGCGTTCCCCAGTCCTTATGCTCACCCTTGCGGGGGTCGGCATATTCATAGCAGGGGGTACCGTCGAACCGGGCCAGACCTTCGGCGTCCTTGGGGAAGTGGGCGGGCACCCAGTCCATAATCACGCCGATACCGGCCTGATGGCACTTATTCACAAAGGACATAAAATCCTTTGGTTCGCCATAACGGGAGGTAGGGGCAAAATAGCCCATAACCTGATAGCCCCAGCTCCCATCAAAGGGATATTCGGTGAGGGGCATCAATTCCACATGGGTATAGCCCATTTCCTTAATATAAGGAATGAGCTCGTCTGCCAGCTTGTCATAGGAGAACACGCTGCCATCCGCATATTTGCGCCAGGAACCGGCATGGATCTCATAGATATTAACCGGCTGGTCATAATGGGGCTTTTGCGCTTTCTGACGGTACCACGCCTCATCCGACCACTCGTAGCCCTCGATATCATAGTATCGGGAACTGTTGCCGGGGCGCGTCTCAAAGTGGAAAGCGTAGGGGTCGCTCTTCATGATCTTCTCCCCCTGGGGGGTGACCACACAGTACCGGTACAGGGCAAAGGGGGGCAGTTCATCCAGATACGCCTCCCAAACGCCGTCGCTGATCTTTTCCATGGGATTTACGGAATCATCCCAGTTGTTGAACTCGCCTACTACCGATACCTTTTGCGCGTTAGGCGCCCACACCCGGCACACCATGCAGGTACGATTTCCCTGCTGCACCCGGTGCATTCCCATATACTCATAGGCTCTGTAATTGGTTCCCTGATGGAACAAATAAAGGGGCACATTACTCTTTTGGGTCTTTTGTGGAGATTGCATGGTTATCATCTTCCTCCCATTTCAATTTCCGTTATTATTATCATAACACAAAACTGAAAAATAGCAAGGGCTTTTCGTCATTTTTTTAGAATGCGTCCAGATTTGTTTTTTAATATTTGTGTTATGTATACAATTATGTTGATGAAATGTTGTGAAATGGAATTTGCTTTCGGAAATTGTTTGAAAAATCCTTTATAAAAAAGGCATACCGCCAGCATACCATATTTCCGCTGTCGAATTTGGAAAAATCCGGTAAGGAAAAAACAGCGCCTGAGGAATCTCCCCAGACGCTCCAACTTCTATCCAATTTTTCTTTCTGATTCTTACGTAAAAGCCACATTGCCGCTGGTGGTGATGATCTGGCAGATCTGGCTGGCCTGCGGAGAATCCGGCACTACCACATCTCCGCTGCTGGTCTGAACGGCAAACCTTTTTTCACTGAGAAGGGAACCGCCCACATCTCCGCTACTGGTCTGAATCCAGATGTCCTGGGCGTCACAGGCGGAAAGCACTACATCCCCACTGGTAGTCTGCACCTCCATTTTCCCTTCTGCACAGGTATTGGCAAGAGCAACATCCCCACTAGTACAGGAAAGGGAAATTTCCTTGGCCTGGCAGCCAGAAAGTCCCACATTCCCGCTCACCGCATGGAAGGATACCTTCCCCTGCGTCTCTATACCGGAAGCGGTGATATTCCCGCTGGCAGCACCAGCGGTCAACATCTCTCCCTCAAAGCCCTCTACAGCAATATTGCCGCTGGAAGATTCCGCCTCCAGATTTTCCGTAATCTTTGCCTTGATGCCCACTTCACCGCTGGCAGTTTTCACAACAGCGGAAGAAAAGGTCAGGCCGTTGGGCACCCCGATATTTCCGCTGGAAGTGGTGACGGAAAGCTGCCCATATTCCGCTTGTGGCAGATAAATCGTGACCTGTGTATTTTCAGGGAAGAAAAAGCCTATTTTATCATACCATTGGCTGTTGTCATTCTGGAGCACCCGCAGCGTGTCGCCTTCCACCTTGACCGTATAGGTCAAATCCTCGTTTTCGGCACACTCCACCCGGCACTTCCCATCCTTTGCCGGAAGGAAGGAAATATCCTGCCAATCGGTATTGACTTCCAGATTGGAAAACTCCTCCTCAACAGAATATGTCTTTGTCTCATAAGACTCTGTGCTGAAGTCAGAAAGATT
This sequence comes from uncultured Clostridia bacterium, assembly GCA_944380795.1. Lineage (GTDB taxonomy): Bacteria > Bacillota > Clostridia > Oscillospirales > Acutalibacteraceae > Heritagella_A. Next base: position 8,456 of record CALWIS010000082.1, read on the forward strand.
CCAGTTATCTCCCCATATCTGGGCAGAGGAA
>CALWIS010000083.1 GCA_944380795.1 uncultured Clostridia bacterium
GCCCGGATAGATTTTTGATAGCAAAAGTCCGAATAGACCTTAGGATAAGGATAATCTGCATCAAATAAAACCACGACGAATCAAATCCTCTATACAAAAAAGTTTAGAAATGGATTTAACTCGGCGAGTTCGAGTGATGACTCTCGGCTGAGATGTGCTTAAAAAGCCAGTATTTATGCGGGTTTGCGGGTATAGCCTGAATCACCGATTCGTTTTTGCAACACTTTTGTGTGCAGTGGAAGCAGCCCTTCCAATCTATGAAATACCGGAAAAATATACACGTTTATGATGAATCTTCAAAAATATAAAAAACCTGTTAATGGCCCAACAACTGGTAGTACGAAATAACACGAATCAGTTACTGCAAGAAAGGTATGAAAATACATGGTAATTGGAATTATTGGAGAAAACTGCGTGGGAAAATCCACGTTAGCCAGTGAAATTCAAAAGGCAATCGGCGCTGAAATCGTGACAGGAAAGGATTATCTTCGTATGGCTAAATCAGAGGGAGAAGCCACAGCTCTGTTTCAAAAGAAATTAGAAAAGGCTGTAACAGGAGAAAATATTCTTTACATCATTTCAGAAAAGGAGCAAACTCCTTTTCTGCCGCAAGGTGCAATTACAGTTCTTGTAACTGCAGATTTAGAAACCATCAAGGAGCGATTCAAAACAAGAATGCATGGGAATTTGCCCAAACCGGTTGAGCAGATGCTGGAAAAAAAGCACGGCATGTTTGATGCAGGTGATTACGATTTCTATTTTGACAGTACAAAAGATGATGTTGCAGAGATCTGTCAAAAAATCAAAGATAGAGTGCAAAGATAATTACACTATATAGGGCAATACGGTACATTTTCTGCCATATCATGACAGTTTGTGTAAATATGAAAAGGAAAGGGTGGTCATTTATGAATATAAAACGTGTATGGAGGGTTCACGCTTTCTAACCCTCCAATATATTTTTGGAGGAAAGTAGATGACAAACAAAATCACTATTCGGGAAGCAATCACACAAGAGGAAACGATCTTCTTTTGGGATCAATTGTACTCCTATTTTAAAAGAGACGTTTTTTCAGAACAAGACAGAGAAGAGCAAGCTTATTTTTTGAGCGATGAGTACCGCTCATATATGGAGACAATCCATGGTAGGAAGCATGACCGATGCCGTTACCTCTTGCTTTATCAAAATGATACCGCCATCGGTTTTGCTATGACAGTCATCTTTCACACAGAGGATGCCAAGTGCTTTTTAATGGAATTCTGTGTATTTCCAGAATTTCGAGGAAACGGTACGGGAACCAGATGTGCACAGGCTTTCCTTGCTTGGGCGAAAGCACAGGGAGCAGCCTATGTAGAGATCAACTGTGACACTATGCAGCGGCAGCGTTTTTGGAAGCGGCTGGGATTTCAAATGAACGGGATAGATCAATGGGGAATGCCCTTGATGATGCTTCCACCAGAGGAGCACCACCCAATTATCATTGAGATTTTGGCCGATGGTGAAGATTGGCAATTAAAGAAACTGGAAAACGGATATCTGGCGGAAATCGAAGAAGACCCACTTACCGATGAGAAGCAGGAAAACCTTTCTAAATCGGTTAATAATGGGAAGATCACCTTCTTTTTTGCAAAGCGTGGGTATCGAGCTGTTGGAATGTGTAGTGTGGTAACCGCTTTTTCCACGTTTGCCTGTGCGGATATAGGAATTTTTGAAGATTTCTATATTGAACCTGTTTTCCGAAAACAGGGGATTGCCCGGATGTTAGTAGAAACGGCAGAGAAATGGTGCCGGGAAAAGCATATTACCAGTCTCAGTGCTACTTGTGCTCCTTGTGATGAAGAAATGTATCGCTCTTTGGGCTTTACCAGTCATTTGGGCAGCACTTATGCCAAGATACTGCAACAGGAACTAATTTGATACTACTGGTGTATCAACTAATAGATAAAACTTTTCCATCTAATAAAACAAGGAAGATACGATGATGGAATCCGCTTCTATACTGCTTTACAGTCTATAAAAAAAGTCCCGCTGCCAGCCATGGTTTTATCCTTGGTTGGTCAGCGGGATTTCTGCGTTTTTTCGCTGATAGACCACAGCCCGGCCTTGTTTGCCTATGGCTTGAATCAGACCCAATTCCCGGAAAACAGCAGCGGCACTATAGGCGCACATGCTGGAGATGCGTGCCGCTTTTTCCAACTCCTTAACGGTGAAAGTTCCCGGCAGGTTTGCCGGGAATAAGGCGGCATAATCCTGCGGGCAGGTCATGATCCATTCCTCCAGCAGGGCCAGGGGGATTCGTTCATACCGCGTGGAGCCCCTTTTTCCACCATTTCCCCAACCATCCAGCAAACGGTACTCCTCGGCTTCCAGCAAAGGAAAGTGAATGGAAAGATTTGGGTGGGGCAGAAATTCCCGAATACAGGAGAGCTCCCGGGAAAGGTCAATGGGAAAGTACTGCTTGGGAGAACGCCTGCGGGACACCACTTCTCCTGTGTTGGGGTCTAGCCAGCAAATCCACTTTTTTTGAACGACCGGGGCCACAAGGTGCACCTTTCCGCAGGAAAGAAGCAGGGGCAGCTTTTTTCGCAGAGAGGAAAACCCGCGAGTCTGGATCTCCAATATCGACCCATCGGATAAAACAGCATCTACCGCCATGCGTCCTACCTTCCGTTCATGAAGGGTTTCGTCCGGCTGATAATACCGCTTTAACACAGCATGAAGACTTTTTTCTCCTAGAGTACCAATACTCTGGGAGGCAGTCCGCAGTGTTAAGGTGCGGGAGAGGGCCGTTTCGAATTGAGATAACTGAAATGGTTCCATAGTTTCTCCTTACAGCGAATTTTTCTTGGAAATCCGCAGAATTGTTTGACATTGTTTCCTTGGCAGGGTACAATAAGGACATATTGTTGTTATCTTTTGAGCGGAGTTGTATCACTTTGGTTAGGACGATAAAGAAAGTTGAGTGATATTCATGGATTGGCATATCTTGATTTCCAACCCTTTGATCAATGCAGGCGTTTTGTCGTGGATGTTGGCACAGCTGATCAAGCTGATTTATTATTACAGTCGGAATAAGCAGGTGCGTTTAGAACGTCTGACAGGAGCAGGCGGTATGCCCAGTGCCCACTCAGCGGTAAGCTGTTCTGTTACCATGTCTGCTTTACTGAATTATGGCTTTTCTTCCCCCATATTTGCAGTGGCGTTTATTCTAACACTGATCGTGATTTATGATGCCACAGGGGTGCGCTGGGAAGCAGGACTTCATGCTCGTACTCTCAACCTGCTTATCGACCGCATCGAAGCCAAACTGCCGGAAGAAGAGCGGGCTGCCTTCCGGGAAGAATTCCCGGAATTAAATGAGTCTTTGGGACATCGGCCTATCGAAGCAGTATTTGGTTCTTTGCTGGGTGTTGCCATTGCATGGCTTTTACAGCTGGTTTATCAATATGTGGTTTAAAGGATCGCCCTTTTCGGCAGACGGAAAGGGCGTGCTTTATGTTATGGAAAGGAAAGATATTTTTATGACGGATGAGAAAATCAAGCGCATTAACGAGTTAGCCAAAAAGGCAAAAGGGGAAGGCTTGACCCCTGAAGAAGCAGCGGAACAGAAAGCTCTGCGCGCAGAATATATCGCTGCCTATCGCAATGATTTGCGCAGCCAGCTGGAAAACACCTATGTCATCGGCCCGGACGGGGTTAAGCGCAAGCTGGGCAAAAAATCCTAAATCATTCGGTTTTGTGTACCGGCAAGCCCTTTGCCATAGGGCATACCCGGATACATACGCCGCACACCGCGCCCCGGCCAATGTGCTGGAAGGCGCGTTTCATATAATTGCTGCATTTTTCCGGGGCGAACATCTCCTCCCGGGTGCGTTCGGGCGTCCAGTTTTTGCCGGAGATGGCCCCGGCCGGGCAGGCATCCACACATAACTGGCAGTTTTGGCAGGGAGAGGGCAGGAGTGTTTCCGGTACCGTAAAGGGGCAGTCGGTGAATAACGTGGCCAATCGCACGCGCGGGCCCCATTCCCTATGTAAAAACAGGGAGCTTTTGCCCACTGTGCCCAAACCAGCCAAAGTGGCGGCTTTTTTGTGGGAGTATCGTCCCTGATAGTTCCAGCCGTCTTTGTTGATGCTCTGGGAAGCGGCTACCGTGCAGTAGCGGTAGCCCTCTTTTTGCAGGAACAGGCCGGCCTTGAGTAAAAGTTGGTCTAAAAATGCGTTGACGCTGCGATAGTGGTTGAAATAGGTATGGGTGGGTGCGCCGTCGATTTCATCAATGATGAAGTCGGAGAGATGCACCACAATGCTCACCGCATAGGGCAGGCCGGGAAAGGCGGTTTCTGCGTCCGGCGGCATAGAAAAGCCCACGTCACTGGCACCCTGTTCCAGCAGGTAGGCAGTAAGGCGCTTTTGAATATTGGAATTCATGAAATCATCCTTTCTATAGAGAAGGGTAAAAAGAAAGCGCGGAGCGCGTGCAGGGGGACCCCCAGACGTGGGTTCCCCCTCGAACATAGTCCACTGGACTATGTTCTTACCCCTTCCTGCGTTTCAGGAAGGTAAAGAGTTCCGCTCTCTGCGGAGAGCGGCCAAAAGCGCTGCCTTTGGAATCCGCGATTTTTTGAAAAAAATCGAGTAAAACTTTTTATGTCGCGGAGCAGCGGTTGCAAAATATAACGCTATTACCCCGCGAATCGCCTGCGGGGCATCCCGCGCAACAAAATGATTATAGCAGATTTTATACCGGAAAGGAAATCATACCATGGGAAAAACACTGGTTTTGGCAGAAAAGCCCTCGGTAGGGCGTGAAATTGCCCGAGTACTGGGCTGTCGTCAGGGCGGCAACGGCTTTTTATCGGGGCCCAATTATATTGTCACTTGGGCGCTGGGGCATCTGGTGGAACTGGAGGACCCAGAGCATTACGGCAAGCAGTATCAGCAGTGGAGCATGGACACCCTGCCCATGCTGCCGCCGAAAATGGAATTAAAGGTCATTCCTCAGACCGCCAAGCAGTACAGCGTGGTGAAAAAGTGCCTCCACGACCCGCAAGTGGATTCTCTTGTCATCGCCACCGACGCGGGCCGGGAAGGGGAACTGGTGGCCCGGTGGATTTTGGAAAAAGCCGGATTTCATAAGCCTATCCGCCGGCTGTGGATTTCTTCCCAGACGGATAAGGCTATCCGGGACGGGTTTGCCCATCTGCGAGATGGGAAGGAATACTGGAACCTGTACCAGTCTGCCCAGGCAAGAGCCGAAGCCGACTGGCTGGTGGGGCTGAATGTGACCCGCGCCCTCACCTGCAAATTTAACGCCCAGCTTTCTGCTGGACGGGTACAGACCCCTACCTTGGCTTTGCTGGTACGCCGGGAGGAGGAAATCCGCAAATTCGTTCCCCGGGATTACTGGCAATTACGTGCCGATGCCGGGCGATTTTTTGTTACCTGGCAGGACGAAAAGGGGCAGACGGGCATTTTTGATAAGGAAAAAGCCGATAAGCTGCTGGAATTGGTAAAGGGCAAAACCGCCACGGTGCAGGAGATCAAGCGGACGAAGAAATCCACCCCGCCGCCCATGCTGTATGATCTCACCGAATTGCAGCGGGACGCCAACCGCCTGTACCAGATGAGCCCTAAGCAGACTTTGAATGTCATGCAGAGTTTGTATGAGCGGTATAAAGCCCTGACCTATCCCCGCACCGATTCCCGCTATCTCACGGCGGACATCGTCCCCACTCTCACGGAGCGGGTGCAGGCCGTGGCCCGTGGCGAATATGCCCCCATTGCCCGGGAGGTGCTCCGGGAGAAACGGCCTATCTGTAAGGCTTGTATCAATGACACTAAGGTCAGCGATCACCACGCCATCATCCCCACCGAGGAACCCGCCGATCTGGAAGCCATGAACAATGAGGAAAAGCGCATTTACTGGCTGGTAGTGCGGCGTTTTTTGGCCTGCTTTTTTCCGAATTACGAGTATGAATCGTTGAAAGCTGTCCTCACCTGCGAGGGGCAGCGCTTCACCGCTGCCGGACGGGCAGAATTGAATCTGGGTTGGAAGCGGGCCGAGCAGCTCCGGGACGAGGAAGAGCAGGAGGAACAATCCCTGCCGCCCTTGGAAAAGGGGCAGACTTTCCCGCTGAAAAGCTTCCAGCTAAAAGCCTGCAAGACTCAGCCCCCGGCACGGTATACAGAAGCGACCCTGCTCTCCGCCATGGAGAACCCCTCCGCCTATGTATCCGATAAGGAAATGAAGGGCTATCTGGGTGGTGGCCTGGGTACCCCCGCCACCCGCGCGGACATCATCGAAAAGCTGTTTTCCTCCTTCTATATGGAGAAGCGGGGGAACTCTCTGGTGCCCACTTCAAAAGGCACCCAGCTCATCTCCCTTGCGCCGGAGGATTTGCGCGAGCCGCTTCTCACCGCCAAATGGGAACAGCGTCTGGAAGCCATCAGCAAGGGCAAGGACACCCGGGGGCAGTTTATCGGAGAAATCCGCAGCTATGCCAGCCATCTGGTGGAGGATGTGAAGAACAGCGAAGCCCAGTATCAGCACGACAACCTGACCAATGAAATCTGCCCCGAGTGCGGCAAGCGACTGCTGTCGGTAAAGGGCAAGCACGGCAAAA
>CALWIS010000084.1 GCA_944380795.1 uncultured Clostridia bacterium
TTGCCACTGCTAAAATGGTTTGTATGGTGGAAAATATTTTTGAAGAGGAGCAATACGACCTGAACAAGGCCGCTGAACTGAAATATGGCCGTCTGCCCCAGCTGCAAAAAGAGCTGGCAGAAGAAGAAGCCAAGGCCGAAAACGGACAGCGTCAGACCTCCCTGCTCCGGGATAAGGTCACCGATGAGGAGATCGCCCGGATCGTAGAGCGCTGGACAGGTATTCCCGTTGCCCGTTTGATGGAAGGCGAGCGGGAGAAGCTGCTCCATCTGGAAGACATCCTCCACAAGCGTGTTATTGGCCAGGATGAAGCGGTTACCAAGGTGACGGAGGCTATCCTCCGCAGCCGTGCCGGTATCCAGAACCCCAACCGGCCTATCGGCTCCTTCTTGTTCCTCGGCCCCACAGGTGTTGGTAAGACCGAACTGGCAAAGGCCCTTGCTGCCAACCTGTTTGACGATGAGAAGAACATTGTGCGTATTGATATGACGGAATACATGGAGAAATTCTCCGTATCCCGTTTGATCGGCGCACCTCCCGGATATGTGGGATATGAAGAAGGCGGCCAACTCACCGAAGCTGTGCGCCGCAAGCCTTACTCCGTGGTGCTGTTCGATGAGGTGGAAAAGGCCCATCCCGACGTGTTTAACATCCTGCTGCAAGTGTTGGATGATGGACGCATCACCGATTCTCAGGGCCGCACGGTGGACTTTAAGAATACCATCATCATCCTGACCTCCAACCTGGGCTCCCAGTATCTGCTGGACGGCATTGATGAAAACGGCAATATCACCCAGGAAGCCCGGAACCAGGTGGAAGAGCTGCTGAAACACAGCTTCCGTCCTGAATTCCTGAACCGGTTGGATGAAATCGTGTTCTATAAGCCTTTGACCCGCGACAACATCACCCATATTGCCGATTTGCAGATTGAAGACCTCAACCGCCGCTTGAGCGACAAGCAGCTCTCCTGCGAGGTAAGCCCTGCGGCTATGGATTATATCATTGACAACGGTTACGACCCTGTCTACGGCGCAAGACCGCTGAAGCGGTTCATCCAGCGCACCGTGGAGACCCTCATCGCCAAGACCATTCTGGGAAGCGACTTGCTGCCCGGGACCGTGCTAACGGTGGATGTGGAAAATGGGGAATTGAAGGTAGGGTATCGTCTGCCCCTGAAAACCGTAGAATAAGCAATAAGAAAGGCAGTTCCTGTTACATTGCAGGAACTGCCTTTTTCTATATGGCAATTTACAGAGTAGAAACACCCTCTTTCAGCACACAGCCAAAAGAGTGTTCCTGTATGGGCAAGCCGGAAAGCACCCGGACGATCTGTCGGGCGGCATATTCCCCCATTTCCTCCAAGGGCATATCCAAGCAGGTCACCGTGGGATAGATCAAACTGAACATGCCCGAAGCTGCCAGACAGATATGGCGCACCGGGAAGGGGATGGAAAACTCCTTTTCCAAAATCGCGCTTTGGGCCATCCAGCCCACACGCGGATTAGGGGTGATGATAGCATCCACAGGGTTTTGGTCGATGGTTTCCCGGAATTGGCGGCAAAGTTCTTGCACCGAGGCGCCCTGTGCCTGAAAAATGCAGCGGGTCAGCTCTGCTTCCGGATATTCTCTCTCTAAAGTACAGGAAAATAGGCCCCATTTTCGAGAAAACAGCGTTTCTCCCCGCAGCATTGAGAAAAAGCACAGCCGCTGAAATCCTTTTTTTCGGCACAAAGCTACTGCTTGGGAGATTCCGTCTTCCAGCAGGGTGTGCTGCTGGTCTGGGCTGCACCAAACGCCGCTTTCATCCACCAGGAAAAAGGGGATTTTCTCCCGATGAAGCATCTCCATAGTGGAGTCCTCCATCTCGTAAAAAAGGAATAAAAGGCCGTCTACTCGGGCGCTGCGGTAGTACCGCACATATTCATGTTGATTTTCCTCTTGGGAATCATCATTGAGCAAGGTGATAGAGTATCCTGCGGTATCCAAAAAATCCTTTATGCCTCGCAGTACATGGCTGAATCCGATGCTCAGATTATTCCGCCCGGACACTACCCCAATGGACATGGCCCGATTGGTGCGCATGCTCCGGGCCGTAGAATTGGGAACATAGTTCAGCTTTTTAGCCGTTTCCAGCACTAAGCGCCGGGTAGCTTCACTGATCTTTTTTCCTTCTTTGTTATTGATAACATAGGAAACAGTAGCCTGGGAAATTCCGCAGGCGTTGGCAATATCTTTGGCGGTCACGCTTTTTTTTCGGGGAACGCTCATGGCAAAACTCCTTTGACAATACAACAAATTTACAAACAAAGTGAATCGTTTCACCTATCAAGAAAAAGCCAAATCATAAAAGGTATAGGGGCAAAAACAAAAGTGGGAGAAACAACCCCGCCAACACATCCCGGATATAATGGGCCCCGCCTACCACACGGGATGCTGCCACCATGACAGCAAGAATCCAGAATCCACTTCCTAAAGCTGGGGAAAGCTGGCAAAACGCCAAAGCGATGGCGGCGGCGCTGGCGGTATGTCGACTGGGAAAGCTTTTCCCCTTGCCCGGCTCTGCAGAAAGGAAAGGCACGTATTCCAACTGGTCATAGGGTCTGGGAAAATTCAGCCATTGCCGCAAAAGGGTCACCCCTAAAAAGGTAAGGGCTGGAACTACCAGAAATTGTATTGATATAAGGTGGCCTTTCCATAAAAGAAAAGCGGCGCAGGAGAGATACGCAACCGCTGTTACGATTGGCAGCAGCCGAAACAGCAGGCGAAAGCAGCAAGCCCTTATAGGAGTGCGGCTGAGCCAATCGGCACAAGCTGTGTATGTCCGCGCTGTCACAGAGAAAAATCCTCAGGGTCAAACTTGGGCAAAGGCGGCAGATTTTTGGGGCTCCGTTTTAAGGGGTCATAGTCAAATTGGCGGCAAGCAGCTTTTTCCCCAGGGGTTTGGCGAATCGCACACAGGGGAACTTCTCCTTCTGCGGCGCTATTATGGGTGCAATATTCACAGTTAGGCTCTACGGAATTTCCGAAGAGCCTTTCCTTTTTGGATTTATGTCCGAACAAAATAATCATGCCTTTCCAGATTTTAGAAATCCTCGTGGTGTTCCTTATTTGAAAGGGGTAAGATACATTTCATTAGTATATCACATTTCACGGGGAATTTCCAGCCGAAAAGGGCCTTTCTCCTTAGATTCGGATGTTTTACGTGGTTCCCCATTTTTTCAGGTGATGGTAGATATAAAAATATGCCGGAATCAGGAACATATCTGCCATGACCCACGCAATGGGGCTGGCGAAGCAGGCGGCTATGTAGCCAAAAGCCGGTACTAAGAACAGACCGGTGAGGCCCCGGGCTACCATCTCGCACACACCGGCAAAGATGGCAATTTTGCTATAGCCCATTCCTTGGATCATCAAACGGAAAATATTTACGGCCGCCAAGGGGATAAAGAAGCAGCAGCAAATCATCATAAATAGATAGGCGTCATTGATGATCTCCAATTCGCCGCCATCCACAAATAGGGTAAGCAGGGGTTTTCCAAAGAAATACAGCACGCCAAGGGACAAAATAGAGTAGGTGCTGCCAATAATCATGCCTGCACGCAGTCCAGGGGAGAGGCGGTCGATTTTTCGTGCACCGATATTTTGCCCGCCATAGGTGGACATAGAGATTCCCATGGCGTCAAAGGCGCAGGAGAAAAAGGTATTTAACCGGTTAGCAGCCGTAACAGACGCTACTGCCAAGGAACCCAGGCCATTTACCGAAACCTGCAGCAAGATGCTGCCAATAGCGGTGATGGAACTTTGCAGCCCCATGGGAACCCCCACAGAGCACAAACCCATGACATAATCTTTATCTAATTTCAGGTCATGGCGGGAAATGTGGAGCAGAGGGAATTTCTTTACAATAAAGATAAAGCAGGCAGCTCCCGAAAGCAGCTGGGCCAGAACGGTGGCCACTGCCGCCCCCATCACCCCCATGGGGATTACCAACACCAGGAAAAGGTCAAAGCCGATATTGAGGAAGGAGGCAATAATCAAAAAGATCACTGGAGTCCGGCTATCTCCCAGCGCCCGAAGCAGGGCAGCTTGGATATTATATAGAAAGGTTGTGGGGATGCCGGCAAAGATCACCACGATATACCAATAAGCCCCATCGATAATATCGGAAGGGGTGTTCATCCATTCCAGCATGGGACGGCACAAAACTACTGTAATAATGGTAAACAATACCGAAGCCCCAATGGTAAGCCAGACGATGTTTCCCACATACCGGCGCAAAGCATCAAAATTTTTGGCGCCGAATTGCTGCGATACTGGGATAGCGAAGCCGCTGCAAAGTCCCAGACAGAAACCGATGATCAAAAAGTTCAAAGAACCGGTGGAGCCTACCGCCGCCAAAGCTTCTTTACCCAGAAATCGCCCTACAATAATAGTATCCACCATAGAGTAGAACTGCTGAAAAAGATTTCCAAAGATCAGCGGCACAGTAAAGCGCAGGATCAACCCAAAGGGCGAACCATGTGTCATGTCTTTTGTCATAAGTACTCTCTCCCCTTTGCAAAACACAGTTTGACAATGTTTCTTATAAACAGACATCATCATAGCACAGAACCTATAAAACGGCAATTCTCATTTAGGAGATTCCCATCCTGCGGTTGCTTCCTTTTTTAGGCAGAAATACAAGGGAAGGTGATGGGAAAGACAATCTTCTTTTTATTCGCAGGGTTTTATCGTTTTTGAAAAATCTATGTATGATTTTACGTAGGTTTTACAAAACTCGGCTTTTCGACTTTACATACCCAAGATATACTACTGTCAGACCTGAAAGAAAAGAAAACAATCGAGTGATTGAAAGGAAGACAACAACATGAAGATCAAGAGAGTACTTACCGCATTTCTGGCTTTGACTATGACCGCTGCCGTAATGACTGGCTGCCAGAGTTCCGACAGTTCCACTTCCTCCGGCAACTCCTCCAATGGCAGTTCTCAGACCAGTTCTGAGGATAGCAGCTCTGAGAGCACTGCTTCCCTGAGCGGTACGGTTGCCACCAACGGCTCCACCTCCATGGAAGAAGTGATCGGTGCTCTGAGCGAACAGTTCATGGCGGATAACAGCGGCGTGAAGGTCACCTATGATCCCACTGGTTCCGGTACCGGCATTGAGGCTGTAAAGACCGGCTCCTGTGACATCGGACTTTCCTCCCGCGCACTGAAGGACGAAGAAACACAGGCTGGCCTGAAGGGCACCACCGTGGCTCTGGATGGCATTGCCATTATCGTAAATGAAAATAGCAAGATCGAAGATCTGAGCGTTGACCAGATCGCCAAGATCTTCACTGGCGAAGTTACCGACTGGAGCGAGGTTGGCGGCGACGCCGGCACCATCGCCTGCATCGGTCGCGAAGCTGGTTCCGGTACCCGCGACGGCTTTGAGTCCATCACCGATACAGAAGACAAGTGCAAGCTGAGCCAGGAGCTCACCTCCACCGGCGCTGTTATCGAGGGCGTGAAGAACAATACAGGTGCTATCGGCTATGCTTCTCTCTCTGCTGTTGAGAAGGCTGAAGGCGTAAAGGCTATCACCGTTGAGGGTGTTGCTTGCACCGAAGAGACCGTGAAAGACGGTTCCTACAAGATCCAGCGTCCCTTTGTGCTGGTAACCAAGGACGGCACCGAGCTCAGCGAAGCTGCTCAGGCATTCTACGATTTCGCTCTCTCTGCTGATGCCGAGGCCCTCATTACCGCTGCTGGCGCTGTACCCCCTGCAAAATAATCCTTCTGCAAAGTGAGTTTTGGGTTTCAGCCTCCACTGTATCTGGTGGGGGCTATTCCCATGAGAATAAGGAGCTGCATTATGGAACAAAATGTCCCCATGAATTTTACTCCAACCAGTGAAAAGGGAGAGAAGCAAATGAAAGACCTCACTAAACAGGTCGAAGAAGCAAAACTGCAAGCAGAAGCCCCCACTGCTGTCCCAAACGCCAAGCGCCGCGGGGCAAAGGATATGATGGAATTTGTCATGCACATGATATTCCTTCTGTGCGGCATTGTAGCCGTGGCTTTTGTACTGTTCATCAGTATCTACCTTATTGTTTCCGGCTTGCCGGCCATTCAGGAGATCGGCCTTTGGGACTTCCTCTTTGGACAGACCTGGGCTCCGACCCATGGCGAAAATCCCCAGTTTGGCATTTTGCCCTTTATCCTCACTTCCATTTATGGAACTGCCGGTGCGCTGTTGATCGGTGTCCCGGTTGGGTTGCTGACCGCTATTTATCTGGCAAAGATCGCTCCTCCCAAAGTGGCAGTTGCCATTCAGACTGCAGTAGAACTGTTGGCGGGTATCCCCTCTGTAGTGTATGGTCTGGTAGGTATGATCGTATTGGTGCCTCTGGTACAGAATGTTTTCAACCTGCCTTCCGGTGCTACGCTGTTGGCCGCTATCATTGTATTGGCCATTATGATTCTGCCTTCCATTATCAACGTTTCTACTACTGCTCTTAAGGCGGTACCCAAGGAGTATGAAGAAGCTTCCTTGGCTTTGGGTGCGACAAAAATCGAGACGATTTTCCGTGTGAGCCTGCCTGCTGCTAAGAGCGGCGTAGCGACTGCTATCGTGCTGGGTGTGGGCCGTGCTATCGGCGAGGCTATGGCTATTATCATGGTTTCCGGTAACGTAGCCAATATGCCTGACCTGTTTGGCTCTGTGCGTTTCCTCACCACGGCCATCGCCTCTGAAATGTCCTATGCTTCGGTGGGATCTCTGCAGAGAAACGCGCTGTTCTCCATAGGCCTGGTGCTGTTCCTGTTCATCATGCTCATCAATGTGTTCCTGAACTTGGTTATCAAAAGAAAGAAGGAGGGGGAATAAATTATGGAAAAGCTTTCCTTCCGCCGTCGCTTTTATGATAAGGGTCTGAAATCCCTCTTGTATCTCTGCGCCGGTCTTACCTGCGCCCTGTTGCTATTTCTCATCGGTTATATCTTCTACCGCGGCCTGGGCAACATCACCTGGGAGCTGCTTTCCAGTGAGACTAGCTATCTGAAAGATACTGTTGGTATTCTTCCTAATATTCTAAATACTTTGTATATTATTCTTCTGGCCATGATTATCGTGCTGCCTTTGGGTGTGGGTGCTGCTATTTATTTGACAGAATACGCCGCCAGCCGTAAAATGGTAGCTGTTATCGAATTTGCTTCTGAGACCCTCACCGGTATTCCTTCCATCATCTTCGGCCTGGTAGGTATGCTGTTCTTCATTCAGCTTATGGGCCTGAAGCAGGGCATTCTGGCAGGCGGCCTGACTTTGGTCATCATGATTCTGCCCACCATCATTCGTACCACACAAGAATCTCTGAAAACTGTCCCCAATTCTTATCGGGAAGGCGCACTGGCTTTAGGCGCCGGCAAATGGCACATGGTGCGCACCGTGGTGCTCCCCAACGCCATTGATGGTATCGTTACCGGATGCATCTTGGCTATTGGCCGTATTGTGGGTGAATCCGCTGCCCTGTTGTTCACTGCTGGTTTTGGACTGGTGCTCAACGGAATTTGGGAATCCATGCAGTCCTCCTCCGCTACCCTGACTGTTGCCCTGTATGTATATGCCAGCGAGCGGGGCGAAGTGGACGTTGCCTTTGCTATTGCCGCTATTTTGATGGTACTGACACTGATTATCAATCTGTCCGCTAACCTAGTGGGCAAAAAACTGAAGAAATAATGGGAGAGCTTTTATGTCTACGATTATTGAAGCAAAAGACCTAAACCTCTGGTATGGAAATCATCAGGCCCTTTTTGATGTCAATGTAGAGATCCCCGCCAATAAGATCACAGCCCTCATCGGGCCTTCCGGCTGCGGTAAATCTACCTTTTTAAAGACTTTGAATCGCATGAACGACCTGGTGCCTGGCTGCCGCATTGAAGGACAGGTAAACTACGGCGGACAGAACATCTACGACCCCACCATCGACACCACCTGGCTCCGTAAGGAGATCGGCATGGTGTTCCAGAAGGCCAATCCTTTCCCCATGTCTATTTATGACAACATCGCTTACGGTCCCCGCACCCACGGTATCCGTTCCCGTGCCCGCTTGGATGAGATCGTGGAGAAATCCCTGCGGGATGCCGCCATCTGGGACGAAGTAAAGGACCGCTTGAAGAAGAGCGCTCTAGGCCTCTCCGGTGGCCAGCAGCAGCGTTTGTGCATTGCCCGCGCTTTGGCTGTAGAGCCCCGCGTGCTGTTGATGGATGAATCCACCTCTGCTCTGGACCCCATTTCTACCTCCAAAATCGAGGACCTTGCAATAGAACTGAAAAACAAGTATACTGTGATTATGGTCACCCATAACATGCAGCAAGCTGCCCGTGTTTCGGATATGACCGCTTTCTTCCTCCTTGGCAAGCTGATCGAGTTTGGCGAGACGGAGCAGGTATTCTCCATGCCCAAGGAAAAGCAGACGGAAGATTACATTACCGGACGCTTTGGTTAATACAGGGAAGGAAGTGTTTTCATTGAGAAACAGATTTGACCGGGAGCTGGAGCTCCTCAACACCGAACTGACAGAAATGGGCGGTCTGATTGAAACCGCCATTGATCATGCGGTAAACGCCCTGTTCCAGCGGGGCGGCGATATGGCCCGGGCTACTTTAGAATACGATTCGGAAGTAGACCACATGGAGCAGACCATTGAGACCCGCTGCCTGCGGCTTTTGCTGCATCAGCAGCCCGTGGCGAAAGACCTGCGGGTGGTTTCCGCTGCCTTGAAGATGATTACCGACATGGAGCGTATTGGCGACCAGGCCGGTGATATTGCTGAGTTATCTTTACGTTTGCCGGAAACCGTAGATTTCCATCGGTTAGAGCATATCCGCTCTATGGCCAAAGCGGCTTCTAAAATGGTGACCAACGCCATTGATGCCTTTGTAGGCCGTAATCTGGAACTGGCTGAAAGTATCTCCGATGCAGACGACGAAGTGGATTCCCTGTTCGATGAAGTACGGGATGACCTGATTGAGATCGTCCGCCAGGACTCCGGCGATGTGGCAGCAGCAATCGATCTTCTGATGGTGGCTAAGTATTTTGAACGCATTGGCGACCATGCGGTCAATATCTCCGAGTGGGTGGTGTACTCCATTACCGGAGAGCATAAATCCGACGAAGCCAAGGGGAAGCATCACGTTTAATAACTGCGTCTCCTCCGGGTGTTCGTGCAGACAGAAAGGAACGTACCCAATATGAGCCTGATTGCAGTGGTGGAGGATGACGTCAGTATTCGCAAGCTGATTTTGTATGCACTAAAAAATAACGGATATGAAACCTGTGGGTTTGCGTGTGGGGCGGACTTTTTTGAGTCCGTCTCTTCCCGTATCCCCGATTTGATCCTTCTGGATATCATGCTTCCTGATATGGATGGAGTGGAAATTTTACGCCGCCTGCGAAAAGGAAGCGCTACCGCCTCTATTCCGGTGATGATGATTACCGCTATGGGCACTGAATTTGACAAAGTAAATGCTTTGGATTCCGGTGCCGATGATTATATGACCAAGCCCTTTGGCGTCATGGAGATGCTCTCTCGGGTACGGGCCCTTCTTCGCCGGGCTGGACCCATAAGAGAAGGCGAAAAAGATGATTCCTTGCTTTCTGAGGATGGCGTGGAGATGGATGTGCTTCGCCGGGTAGTGCAGGTAGATGGTCAAGAGGTCACACTGGCCTATAAAGAGTTTGAGTTGCTGCGCTACTTTTTGCAAAATAAGGGTATCGTTTTAAGCCGGGAACAATTGATGCAGACCGTTTGGGGCTTTGATTACGAGGGCGAAAGCCGCACGGTGGATATGCACGTGAAAACCCTGCGCCAAAAACTGGGCCGGGGCGGCGAGTTGATCCAAACCGTCCGAGGTGTAGGTTATAAGTTGGAAAGCAGGGAGAAAACAATATGAAACGCCGTATTTATTGGAGTCTTTGTCTGATCTCGCTGGCCGCACTGCTGCTGAGCACTGCGGCCTCTCTTTCGTTATATTATCACTTTTATGAAGAACAAGGCCAAGCGGATCTCCGCCGCCAAGGGGAAGCCCTTTCTTCCGGTGCCTTAGCTTCTGGAGATGCGGTGGACTTTTTGGAGAACTTCACATTTTCAGATGAGGAAATACGTATTACGCTATTACAGCGAGATGGAACCGTGCTTTTTGATTCAGAAGCGAATTCTGCCACCATGGAAAACCATCTGAATCGTCCGGAAGTGAAAGAGGCATTAACCTCTGGCAGTGGACAGGATTCCCGTATTTCCAATACACTAGGGTTGTCTACATTTTATTATGCCATTACCTGCGGAGAGGATATGATCCTCCGCTTAGGGCGTGATAATCAAAACCTGTTCGGGGTGTTTTTGCAGATTTTCCCTCTGGACTTGCTTTCCTGTGGTGTGTTGTTTGTTGTCAGCCTTTTTATAGCCCGTATGGTGACTCGGCGCATTGTTATCCCTTTGACCCAGGCGGCAGACAATCTGGAATCCTTGCCGGAAGTGGGCAATTATGATGAGTTGGAACCCTTTCTTATTAAGATTCGCCATCAAAACCGAACGATCCGCCATCAACTCCTAGAAATCCAGCAAGACCGGGATACCATTACTATGATCCTCGAAAACATGCAGGAAGGAATGGTGATCCTTAACAGCGATAAAAAAATCCTTTCTGTCAATCGAAGCGCGATGCGCTATCTCCACTCTCCTGATTATGACTTAGTGGGAAAACCTCTGGTGGCCCTGTCCCGGAGTATCCCTCTGTTAGAAGCCGTGGAAAAGGCACACCAAGGGGAATCCGATTCCGGAATTCTGGAGCAGGGACCGCAAAAACTGCGCTATTTTGTAAACCCTGTGCTTGCTGGTCAGGCAGTAGGCGGCGTAATCATGCTGGTCATGGATGTAACTGAGCAGTATAAGGCCCAAAAAGAACGAGAAGATTTTTCTGCTAATGTGTCCCATGAGCTCAAAACCCCGCTCACTACCATTTCCGGCTTTGCTGAGATGATGAAGAGCGGCATGGTACAGGAAAGGGAAGAGGTGCAGGATTTCTCCTCCATGATCTACGTGGAGGCTCGTCGATTGCTGCATCTGATCGATGACATCATGCGTCTTTCCCGTATTGAAGAAGGGCGGGAGGAGCTGAGCGAACCGGTAGCCCTGTTGCAGCTGGCGAAAGAAGCGGCATCCTTGCTGGAAGGGGAAGCGGAACGGCGGAACATCGAGATCCAGGTTTCCGGCGATAACGTAACGGTGCCCGGAAATTCTACCATGCTGTATGAGATGATCCGAAATCTTTGTGAAAACGCGGTAAAATACAACAAAGATGGTGGTAAGGTATGGGTAACGGTAAAAACCCGGCCAGATGCTTACATTGCTCTGACGGTCAAGGATACCGGAATCGGAATTCCAAAAAAAGATCATGAGCGTATCTTTGAGCGCTTCTATCGGGTAGATAAGAGCCGCTCCAAAGAAACAGGCGGTACCGGTTTGGGGCTTTCCATTGTCAAACATATTGTTGAACGCCATCATGGAGAGATTCACCTTATTAGTGAAGAAGGAAAAGGCTGCTGCATGGAGATTTTGCTGCCGGAAAAATCCCAGATTAGGATGTAATCTGCGTATCCATCTTTAAGAAAAGTACTGGGAAATATATCGGAATTTTACTGTAAAAAGGCCTTGCGTTATGAATAAAGGTGTAGTATAATAATATACTACATTTGAAAGAGGAGGGCCGGATGTTCATGGAAAAAAAATCACTTCGCACCATTGCGCAGAATAAAAAGGCCTTCCACGATTATTTTGTAGAGGAGAGCATGGAAGCCGGTATCGAGTTGACCGGTACAGAGGTGAAATCCCTTCGCCAAGGCCGGGTGAATTTAAAGGATTCCTGGTGCTCTGTGGTCAATGGGGAGTTATTGCTCAATGGGGTGCACATCAGCCCCTATGAGCAGGGAAATATCTTTAACCGTGATCCGCTTCGGGTCAGGCGGCTTCTCATGCATCGCCGAGAGATTATGCGTCTGTTTGGCCTTGTTAAACAAGACGGCTATTCTCTGATCCCTCTTTCCCTTTACTTTAAGGGGTCTCGCGTCAAGGTTCAGGTGGGCTTGTGTAAAGGTAAGAAAAATTATGACAAGCGGGCCGACTTGGCAGAGCGGGCAGCAAAGCGGGATATTGAACGCGCCATAAAGGAGCGAAACCGGTAAGGTTTTCTCCTTTTTATATGGGGATGCAAAGGTTTCGACGGGGGTTGTGAGCCTTCGTAAGCGAGTAGCGGTGCGGGACCGCTATAAAATCCGCAAACTTAAAATTAAACGACAACAATACTGTTGCTGTTGCTGCCTAATTAAGGCGGCCGTCTTTACCGGGAGTACCGCGGCCCGGATAAAGGCGTCGATTAGCGGTGCACGTGAACCGGGTTACGCCCTTACCCCGGTCACGGTTTAAGGGCTGCCAATGCTCAGAGCCTGCCGATAGGCGCTGGGCGGCGGGAGATTTAAAATACCGGCTACACTCGTAGAAAGCGTTGGTAAGCGATTTTCGGACAGGGGTTCGACTCCCCTCATCTCCACCAGATGGACATTACACGAACACCTACTTTTTTAAAGGCGGCTTTGCCGTAAGAGTGTGGTTGTGATGTCAACACAGAACCAGAGGGTCAAGGTGCTTATATGCCTTGACCCTCTGGTTTTTGTATCATTGATAACCCTTATGTTTCCTTTGAAATCTTATAAAATAGGAAAAAGGCTAATGATTTTCATGCTTTGAACACACAACATAATGATGTTCTTTGTTGAAGGTGTGTCAATTTTTGTGATATACTGTTAATTAATCAGAAATTACCGTGAAAACCCGTATCACAGATGGCAAGATCAATGCTTTACGCGAAATAAGGCATCCGAATTTTTACATTGGGTGGAGATGGAAAAATAGATAAAGGACGGTTGACAGGTAGAAAACACCGTTATAAAATTATCAAATGTATCAAAGAGCTATGATTGAAGGAGAATGTCATATGTACTGTGTTTACTGCGGCCATGAGGTAAAAGAGGGAAATAAATTTTGCGGAAATTGTGGGGCTCCCATAACACCGGAACCCCACCCCCCTTTGAATAGCGCACCCCCGGTTAATATGAGCGGACAGCAGTTTCAAGGTGATAACCGAATCCCCAATACAAAAAAGCGGATGAGCGGCGGTAAGTGGGCGCTTATTGTGCTGGGGGCAATCCTTTGTGTTTTTCTTGTTATAATAGCGGTGATCGCAATTTCTGCAACCCATAATGAAAAAGTATTTCAAGAGCAAAAAGAAGCGTTGATGCAGGAGTTTTACTCTAGATTTACCTTCCCTGAGAATGAGGAAAGCGAGACGATGACACAAGCAATTCAAGGGGAATGGATTTTGTACAACGAAGATGGACAAGTGGACGATACTTTTACTTTTGAAGACGACGATGAATACATGTACTATAGCAGTGGCAGTATAATGACCGGCAGCTTTTCTATATTTGGAGAATATGCGATTGATACAGAGTCCAACACCATTTACTTAATTAGTGACGGTGCCGAAAAAAAGTTTGACGAACTGAAACGGGAAGATAGCATGGACGTCAATGATTACATCGATATGTATGTCCATGAGATCGTTTATGATTATGACGAAGTAGCAGGTAGGTTCGCTCTTTATTATAATGGCGAAAGGCTTTCCAGATAAAGAAAGGTATAAGGCTGGATTTATTCTGTATGCAGGCGGGGGAGAAGAATCGTTTTGTGATTTTGGGCTGTAATTCTGCTTGATATGCTTTATCTCTACCAGTTTGCTCACGAGGAAAGATATTCTCGTGAAATAGAAAAGATACGTTTTTTGGCGTATCTATTGGGAATCTGCGGTTTTCCGTGGGTTCCTTTTTTATTTTGAAACCGCCACCAAACAAACTCCCACTGCCGGGAACCCGCATGATTCCTGGATTGTGAGCAGAAGCACAGTCCGGCAATGCTGTTATGCGCACTATTTTGGAAAAGAAATAGTCTAAAAGCCGATCCAACGCAGAATTTTGGAACGGTATCTTTTCTCCATATGTTTGCAGCAGTTCCTTTCGTTTGATATTACATGTGAATTCCTAGGGATATTTATATTCTTCTCCACTGGCATTAAAAAGTACAGTTTGGAATAAATCAAAAACTGAAAGCAAAGCGAAAAGAAACAGCGCACCCCATTGGGGTGCGCTGTTGTGCGCTAGAAATTATTATTCGGTTTCCAGTACCAGACGGAAGGTGAACTCCTGCTCGTCAAAGCGGTACTGCATCTCCGGCAGCGGGCCACAGCTGTTGGTGCCAATGCCGTTCTGCTTGTAGTCCAAGCACAGCACAGTGTAGCCGCTGGTCTCCAGCTGGTAGTCGTGCTTCTTCTCGGTGAGTTCCTCCTGGGTGAAGGGGGAGACAGAGAAGGTAAAGGGCTTGTCGCTTGCAGCCTTCAGGCCGGTCATGCCATCGCTCACCACGACATCGCGGGTGCCAAAGTGGCTGCCGTTCTCCTGCGGCTTAATATAATCCTCGTGCTGGTCCTCTACCCTGGAAGCAAAGCGGCCCAGGTAAGAAGCCAAATGCTTGTCGCTGTAGCTCTCGATGGGGCCATAGCCAAAGTACTCCACCTGGGAGAAGGTCTCGGGCATAAACAGTCGCACACCAAAACGAGGCAGAGAGAGAACCTTGCCGCGGTGTTCCGGCCAGATCTGCGGGCCGTTGCCAAACACAAAGTCAGCGTTGCGCACGCAATGGATAGAAGCATCTACGCGGCCGTTAGCGTCGATCTCCCAGCGGGCGTCGATGTCCAGAATGCGCTGGATGTGGATAGCAGAGATAGACAGGCGGCAGGCGATGACAGCCACACCATTCTCCACAGTGCCCTGGGATTCATATACGCGGGCAGTAGTGCGATCAAAACCGGCTTCCTGCCATACATTGCGGATATTCTGGTCGTTATCGGTGGGAGCGCGCCACAGGTTCCATTCCATGGGCAGGCTCAAAAGGGAAACATTACGGTTTACCAGAGAATCAAACAAACCAGTCTTGCGGTTGAACTGATACAGGAAAGTGTCGCCGGAAACAGTGATGTACCGGCCATCCTGCTGCACATTGACAGCACCAGAAGCTGCCGGTGCAATGGGAGCGCAGGCAGGCTCGCCGCAGGGGAACAACTGGTCAAAACCGGTCTCGTGTCCGGCGGGTACAAAGGGGGCATCCTCACGGGTGTAGGAGGAGATGAGCAAGGAGCAGCCCTCCGGCAGCTCTGCGGTGAAGGGCACTGCCTTTTCCTCATGCGGCAGAATCTCCGGTAGTTCCAAGGTGCCGGCCGCTACTGTCTCGCCGTCTACCGCAACGGTGTAGTCAGCGGAAACATAGGAGGAAAGCTCGGTAAAGTCCAGATTGTTCTTGATATACAGCACGCCGTTTTCCCAACGTGCCTTCAGCGGGCGGATGCCGTTTTTGAATTCCAGCAGGCCGGTATGCGGAGTACGGTCGGGATATACCAGACCATCCATGCAGAAGTTGCCGTCATGGGGGAACTCGCCGAAATCGCCGCCATAGCCGTATTTATCCAGGTTATCCGGGGTACGGCCCTGATACATGGCGTGATCGCACCATTCCCACACAAAGCCGCCGCAGAAGCCCGGGTATTTGTCCATCTGATCCAAGTATTCCTTAATACCTCCGGGGCCGTTGCCCATAGCATGGATATATTCACACTGGACAAAAGGCTTTCTGGCGCCGCCGCCCATGGGGTCTTCGGGATTGGCAAAGTAGTTGTCAATATATTCGTTAGAGGCATACATCCGGCTGAACACATCCAGCATCGTCATGTCATATGCCTTATCCAAGTCGGTGTACAGCACATTCTCATAGTGGAGCAGTCGACTGGGATCGTAGGATTTTACCCACTTACCGGCGTTAACGATATTGGGGCCATAGCCGGATTCATTGCCCAGCGACCACATAGTGACAGCTACACAGTTTTTATCCCGCAGGACATTGCGCTGAGAACGGTCCAGAATAGCTTTTTCAAAGCGGGGATCACGGGCAATATCACCGTAAGTGTCATTGCTTCCGTTGAAGACTGTGGTGGTGCCATGGCACTCCAAGTCGGCCTCGCCGATCACATAAAAACCGTACTCACTGCACAACTGGGGGAACCAGGGGGCGTTGGGATAGTGGCTGGTACGAATGGCGTTGACGTTGTGGAGCTTCATCAGGGCCAGGTCTTTCTTGGCCTGCTCACGGCTGATGGTGTAACCGGTGACAGGGTCGCTGTCGTGGCGGTTTACGCCCTTAAAGCGAATCATTACACCGTTAAAGTACACCACATCGCCCTTGACTTCCACGCGACGCACGCCCACCTTCTGGTGGATGCACTCGTTTTCGGTTTCCAGCAGCAGCTCATACTGATGGGGCATTTCGGCATTCCACAGCACGGGGTTATCCAAGCTAAAGGAAAGCTTGCCATTTTCTGCCTGTGCCTCTGCCAGCAGATCGCCGTCAGGGGTGAACAGTCGAGCAGAAACAGCAGGTTCGCCCACAGTTTCCAAATCCACGGTGATGTCTGCATGTGTAAAGTCATCGTTCAAGTCGGTATGTACAAAATAGTCGCGGACATAGTTCTGGGGACGGAACAGCAGGTACACGTCACGGAAAATACCAGACATCCGCAACTTGTCCTGGTCTTCCAGGTAGCTGCCATCGCACCACTTGAGCACCAGCACGAACAGCTCATTCTCGCCTTCATTCACTAGGTCGGAAATGTCGAACTCACTGGTGGAGTGGGAAACCTGGCTGTAGCCGGCAAATTCGCCGTTGACCCACAGATAGAAGCAGGAATCTACGCCCTCAAAGTTGAGGAAGCAGCCCATGGCCTTCTGGTCGGCAGAGAGGGTAAAGGTGCGGGCATACAGGCCGCAGGGGTTATCCTCAGGTACATAGGGCGGGTCAAAGGGGAAGGGATACTTTACGTTAGTATACTGATGGCGGTCAAAGCCCTGGGTCTGCCAGCAGGACGGCACGGGGGTCTCACCCAGATCATCCAGATCAACGATCAACTCGCCGTTTTCCGTTTCTGGGAACGCATCGGCAAAGCTGGGTTCATACCGGAAGCCCCAGGTGCCGTTCAGGCTCATTACCCGAGAAGAAAGGCCTTCCCAGTCGGTTTCGCCTGGTGCACAGGGAATATAGTAGGAACGGTTGGGGCAGGTACCTACGTGGAGCACCTGCGGATCTTCGTGGAATTTGGTAAATTGCATCACAACGCCTCCTTAAAATCAGGGCTTGGGAGAAACGCTTTTCCCTTGACTTTGACGACCCTGTATTTTATCATTAAATAGATTAGATACCAAAAGAAAATAGGGTAGGAAACCGGTTTCATAAACAGGTATACTTCTACCTCGTATTCTAAAAGGGTATCCAGCTTCATTATACACGGTTTTTAAACAAAAACCAGAAGTTTTGACGCCAATATTTTAAACATTTTTTTGGATAAACCTAACAACACCGCACAGAACAGGAGGCATTTATGGCAATACAGGTAACAGTATGTGTGTTATATACCGTATTAGCAGCGCTTTTTCTTCGCCGATGTGGCAGTAGTTTCAGAAAAGGTCCGCAGTCTGCTGGAACGGTTTTAATCGTTTTATTGGGAGCTGCGCTGTTATTCCGCTTGCTGCTGGGATCATTTGCCACTGGTTATGAAACCGACATCAATACTTTCAAAGCGTGGGCAGGTCTTGCCGATAGTATGGGCTTCAATAACCTGTATTACAGCGATATTTTTCTGGATTACCCGCCGGGATACATTTATGTTCTCTGGCTGCTGGAAAAGCTGCGGCAATTTATGGGGCTGGACGCTTCGGGAGCGGAATTTACCCTGCTTATTAAGCTGCCCTCTATTTTTGCAGATGTGGTCTGTGGATGGCTCTTGTACCGCCTTACGGAAAAGAAGGCAGGAGAGACAGGCGCCTTATTCCTGTCGGCTTTATATCTTTTCTGCCCGGCGGTGCTCATCAACAGTACAGTGTGGGGGCAGGCGGACAGCCTGTGCGTGCTGATTCTGCTGGCAGCTATGCTGCTTCTTCAAAAAGAAGCGCCCCTTTGGGTGGCGGCCGCCGGCGCTCTCTATGGGGTGGGGATGTTGATGAAGCCCCAAATGCTCCTGTTTGCTCCGGTATTCCTGTTCTTTGTGCTCAAGAGAAAGGACTGGAAGGGCTTGGCAGTAGGCCTTTTGAGCGCACTTTTTGTGGGATTCCTGCTGGCGCTCCCCTGTACCCGGAATTTTGACTTTACCTGGCTGTTCCAGCAGTACGCGGACACCATGGGGTATTATAACTACTTTACCATCAACGCCTATAACCTGTATGCCCTCTTGGGACTTAACTGGTTCTCGATGGAGGCTGTCCCCGGTTGGGTCTCCCCGGTGCTCACCATTATTTCCGCGGCTTTGGCGGTGGTGCTTTCCGGTGCGCTGTACTGGAAGAGCAAAAAGAAGGAATCCCTTTTTGCCGTGCCCTGCATCATCATGGCCACCATTTATCTGTTTGCTCCCAAAATGCACGAGCGGTATCTGTTCCCAGCTTTGTTTTTCCTGCTGCTGTGCGCTGGGCTTACCCGGGATATCCGGCTGTATCTTTCATTTTTGCTGTTTTCTCTGGCGCATTTTCTCAATGTGTCCTTTGTGCTGTACCTCAACAACAGCTATATCGAACCCACCTCTCCCATTATCCTGCTGCTTTCGGCCATGCATCTGCTCCTTTATGGTTATTTACTGTATACCCTGTATCGGGTGTTCTGGAAGGAAGAAATCCGGATTTGGGAACCATGGCAGGAAAATAACTCTACTATGGAGACCGTTACCGAGCCGGAATCCCCTTCTGGCGAGCGCCGCATGACGAGCCGGGATTGGGCATTGGCCGGGATTGTGACCGTTGCCTATGCCGTGCTGGGATTTTGGTGCTTGGGCTCCAACACCATGCCGGTGACCACTTGGGCGCCGGAAGTGGGGGAGAGCGTCACAGTTTCCCTTTCGGAAGAAGGGGGGACGCTGCGGTATCTTCCCGGCTTGACTGTACCAGTAAAGGGACAAGCCGCTCATACCGGCGTGGATGTGCTGGTGGAGGCCTCCGGCGATGGCACCCAATGGGTGCAGGCAGGCTCCCTCACCGACGACAGCGTGTTTGCCTGGCAGGAGTTCGCCCTGCCTGAGGGGACCTACTATCTGCGCCTTACCGCCTCTTCCGGCACGCCGGTGCTCAATGAGATTGCCGTCACTTCTCTGGACGGACAAAGCCTCCTTCCCCTCACCTTAATGGAAGGGCAGGGAGAAGCCCTGCTGGACGAGCAGGAAGCGGTGCCCCTGTATCCCAACTGGTATGATTCCACCTATTTTGACGAGATTT
>CALWIS010000085.1 GCA_944380795.1 uncultured Clostridia bacterium
CGCCGTGTGCGCGAAGACGATGATTTCCATCACCGCGGAGGAAACGGCTGGCCCTTCTTAGGCGGTCCGTTCTTCGGAGGCGGAGGACACGGAGGAGGCGGCTTCGGCGGAGGAAGTTTCGGAGGAAGCGGCCGCGTTCTTTCCACCTGCTATACCAGACCCAAAACCAAAGAGAACAGCCATCCCTGGTGGGCATATGCGTATGACGAATACTTTGACGATGTGATCTGCCCCGAATACCACGCGCTGCATTATTCCACCACAAACCGGGACGGCTACCGGGAATACAAAAGCCGGGCCTATCTTTGCAAAACTTGTCCCACCAGAGGAATGTGCACCGAAAACGCCAAGTGCGAGAAAACTGTGCTGCGCCATGTCTGGCAGGACTATGTGGAGATGGCAGAGCATATCCGGCACATGGCGGTGTACAAAGAGTTGTACCGGCTGCGAAAAGAGAAGATTGAGCGTGTATTTGCCGATGCGAAGGAAAAACACGGGATGCGTTACACACAGTACAGAGGCTTGGCTCAGGTGACAAACTGGGTGAAGCTTAAATTTGCTGCCATGAATCTGAAAAAACTGGCCGCCTGGAAATGGAATAACCGCCATCCGGTACCGGATGGCGGCAAACGGTCCAGATTGCGCGAAAATACGCCTGACATTTCTCTGCTTTTCCCCTTTTCGTTCTTATTTACAAACCAAAAACCTGCTCTGGCTTGATTGCCACAGCAGGTTTTTCTACAAGCTGAACAGCCGCTTTTAGCGGCTGTCTGTGATAGTGATGCGATGACAAATTCTCAATATTCCTTTCAGGGGGCAGCAAGTACTGACCCTTCTGGGAGTCTGGACAAATCAGTAGTTTACTAGTAGTTTTAATGATTAATTTGTTGTTTTTTCTTCCTTGGAAGAAAGGGGTTCAGAGAGCTGGAGTCGGATCTCCTTTACATGGCGTTTTTCAACTTTGGTAACGTATACCTCGTTGTTATGAAATACAAAATGAGCGCCAATATCGGGGACACATCCCAATTCTTCCATAACCCATCCACCTACAGTAACCGATTCATAATCATCTTCTGCTTCCGGAAAATCAAAAGTTTCAAAGAAATCCTCCAAAGCACAGGAACCGGAGATCATATAAGTGGTGTTGTTCAGTTCTTCAATTTCCTGTTCCACCACATCGTGTTCGTCCCAAATATCGCCTACCAGCTGCTCCAAAACATCCTCCAGCGTGACAATACCTTCGGTTCCACCAAATTCATCGATTACAACTGCGATATGGGTTTTAGATTGCTGGATCAACCGCAAAAGGCGGGAGATCTTCATTCCACCAGCGACATAGATCACCGGTTTGATAGCAGGGGCAAAATGCTCTGCGCCCTGGTTCATGGCAGTAAAGAAATCCTTCTCATGGATCATACCAATGATGTTGTCGATGTTGTTTTCGTACACTGGTAAGCGGGAGTATGTATTCTCCATAAAAGCCTTAGCGACTTCCTCCATAGTAGCATCTTTTTCTACTGCTACCAAATCGACACGGGGAGTGATGATATCATTGGCGTCCAAATCGTCAAATTCAATAGCGGAACGAATCAGTTCTCCATTGTGCTCATCGATGCCGCCATCGTTTTGAGCTTCATCAACCATTGTGATGAGTTCTTCGGCAGTAATGCCGGGATCCTTGGATTTCTTAAAGACTTTATCCAGCAGCTTTCTCCACAGAGAAAAAAGGAAGTTCAAGGGGGTCAACAAAACCATCAAAAACCGCATGATCCGTGCGGTAGCTAAAGCAAAGGCTTCAGCATTATCTTTGGCTAAAGCCTTAGGGGAAATTTCGCCAAAAATCAGCACAACTACTGTCATAACAGCGGTAGAGATACTGACGCCGGCATCTGCCAACCACATAGTGAAAACCACAGTAGCTAAAGAGGCAGAGGTAATGTTTACGATGTTATTGCCAATGAGAATTGTGGAAATCAGTTTGTCATAATTGTCCACTAGCTTTAGGGCCAAAGCTGCACGGGAATCCCCGCCATCTGCTAGGTTTTTGATCCGAATGCGGTTCATAGTAGAAAAGGCGGTTTCTGAGGCTGAAAAATAAGCAGAGCCAACAATGCACAGTACAATGACGAGTAGTAGCGGAAGCGAGTCCATGTGAATTCAAAATCCTTTCGTAGTTAAAGATTGGAACCGAAAATACAGTTCCTTGATAGGAATTATACAAAAAGCCCGCAGACCAAAGGCCTACGGGCTGCATGGTGGAGCATAGCGGGATCGAACCGCTGACCTCTACACTGCCAGTGTAGCGCTCTCCCAGCTGAGCTAATACCCCAAATAATTGACTTTTGCCTTGAAATCACGAGCTACATTATAACATATCCATATTAGAATTGCAAGGGAAAATTTAAAAAAGTTAAAATAAAAATGAAACGTGCTCGTATAAAGGAAGATGAGGGATGGTCTGGATAATGCAATAGCCAATTCAAAGTACGGGAGAGTTTCTGTCAATTTGGAAGTAGAATGCAGCAAAGGGGCCCTTGCTACTATCCAAAAAAGACAGGAGGAAACAAAATGAATAGATCGGACATTTCTTGCACCATTACCTGTGATCTGAAATACAATACAGTATCGCCTGGCTATATTTTTGTCAATCAGTGGGAAGCAAATCTCCGGAAATTAAAGGTCGTTTTTTTATCCAATGGAAAGCCCTGGCAGATACCCGGTGATTTTTCCTGTAATATCCTTATGAAAAAAGCGGATGGCTTTATCATCTATAATCCTGCGGAGACGGTAGAGGGCAATGTGGTTATTTTTAATATTTCACAGCAAATGACTGCGGCCGCTGGCACCAATCGATTTCAGATCCAGATCACCAAGGGCAAAGAAGAGATACGGAGTTTTCATAGCGTGTTGGAGGTTAGATATGCAGCTGTTAAGGAAGACGAGATCTTAAGTGCAGATGAAAAAGAGACAATCGGCCAATTGATTGAGCGAGCCGAAAATGCGGCGGAAGAGGCAGAAGAGGCAGCGGAAGAATCTTTTTCTGCATCCGATAAAGCCAATGAAGCAGCCAATCGAGCAGAAAAAATTTCCGATGCTATCGAGGGAGCCATTCAAGGAACGCTTATCAATGATAAAACCTCTTCGGATATCACCACCTACAGCAGCAATAAAATCGAGGGTGAATTGGGAAAGCGCGTACCTTTTTCTGGCGGCACCATGACCGGCCCTCTGAATCTGTATCGGACACTGCGCATTACGGATGATTTGGGCGTGAC
>CALWIS010000086.1 GCA_944380795.1 uncultured Clostridia bacterium
GCTCCATCTGCGACGTGGCTGAGGAAGTTATCGATTACCTCACCGCTAAGGGTGAGAAGGTTGGCCTGGTAAAGGTTCGCCTGTATCGTCCCTTCGTTGCTTCCAAGCTGCTGGAGGCTATCCCCGCAACTGCCAAGAAGATCGCAGTTCTGGACCGCACCAAGGAGCCCGGCGCTCTGGGAGAGCCCCTGTTCCTGGATGTTGTGGCTGCTCTGCGTGAGGGAGGCAACGATGCTGCTGTTATCGGCGGCCGTTACGGCCTGGGTTCCAAGGACACCCCGCCTGCAAGCATCTTTGCTGTGTACGACGAGCTGGCTAAGGACAACATGAAGCCTCGCTTCACCCTGGGCATCAACGACGACGTTACTTATCTGTCTCTGGAGGAGAAGCCCGCTCCCAACACTGCTGCAGAAGGCACCACCGAGTGCAAGTTCTGGGGTCTGGGCGGCGACGGTACCGTTGGCGCCAACAAGAACTCCACCAAGATCATCGGTGACCACACCGACAAATATATTCAGGCATACTTCCAGTATGACTCCAAGAAGACCGGCGGCGTGACCATCAGCCACCTGCGCTTCGGCGATAAGCCCATCAAGAGCCCCTACTACATCAACAAGGCTGACTTCGTGGCCTGCCACAACCCCTCCTATGTTGTTAAGGGCTACAAGATGGTTAACGACGTGAAGCCCGGCGGTATCTTCATGATCAACTGCCAGTGGACCGACGAGGAACTGGATCATCATATGCCTGCTGAGGCAAAGCGTTACATCGCTGCCAACAACATTCAGCTGTACACCATCAACGCTATCGATAAGGCTATCGAGATCGGTATGGGCAAGCGCACCAACACCATTCTCCAGTCCGCCTTCTTCGCTCTGGCCAACATTATGCCCAAGGAGGACGCTATCCGCTTCATGAAGGAAGCTGCTAAGAAGTCCTACTCCAAGAAGGGCGAGGCCGTTGTAGAGATGAACTACAAGGCTATCGATGCCGGCGCTGATGCTCTGCACAAGGTTGAGATCCCCGCATCTTGGGCTGACGCACAGGATGCTCCCGATACCACCGTGCTGGAGGGCAACCCCGCAACCGTCAAGATGGTCAAGGAGATCATGGAGCCTGTTGCCAAGATGGACGGCGACAGCCTGCCGGTTTCCGCCTTTATGGACCATGTGGACGGCCAGTTCGAGCAGGGTGCTTCCGCTTATGAGAAGCGCGGCGTTGCTGTGATGGTTCCCGAGTGGATTCCCGAGAACTGCATCCAGTGTAACCAGTGTGCTTTCGTGTGTCCTCATGCTACCATCCGCCCCTTCGCTCTGACTGCTGACGAAGTCGAGAAGGCTCCCGCCGCATTCAAGGGCAAGCAGATGACCGGTAAGGGCTGCGAGAACTACACCTTCACCATGACCGTTTCCCCGCTGGATTGCATGGGCTGCGGCGTTTGCGCTAACGTATGCCCCGCTCCCAACAAGGCTCTGAAGATGGTTCCCCAGGAGAGCCAGGCAGATCAGCAGGCCGTGTTCGACTATGCTGTTGCCAACATCCGCAAGAAGGACGGCATGATGGCCGAGACCACCGTAAAGGGCTCTCAGTTCAACCAGCCGCTGCTTGAATTCTCCGGCAGCTGCGCAGGCTGCGCCGAGACCAGCTACGCACGTCTCATCACCCAGCTGTTCGGCGAGCGTATGTTCATCTCCAATGCAACCGGCTGCTCCTCCATCTGGGGCGGTCCTGCTGCTACTTCTCCCTACACTGTTAACAAGGTCAGCGGCTTCGGCCCCGCATGGGCAAACAGCCTGTTCGAGGACAACGCTGAGCACGGCTTTGGTATGTATCTGGGCCAGAAGGCTGTTCGCGATATGCTGATCAGCCAGGTGAAGGCTCTGCGTGATACCACTGCTTCCGATGATATGAAGGCTGCTATCGATGCTTACCTGAATACTCTGGACGACGGCAAGGCCAATGGCCCCGCTGCCCGCGCTCTGATTGCAGAGCTGGAGAAGGATCCGGAGAACGAGTACAGCAAGGTGATCCTGCCCAAGAAGAGCTATCTGGCCAAGAAGTCCATCTGGATCTTCGGCGGCGACGGCTGGGCATACGACATCGGCTTCGGCGGTCTGGACCATGTGCTGGCTTCCGGTGAGGACGTCAACGTGATGGTATTCGATACCGAAGTGTACTCCAACACCGGTGGACAGGCTTCCAAGGCCAGCCAGATCGGCCAGGTGGCACAGTTTGCTGCTGCTGGTAAGGCTATCGGCAAGAAGAGCTTGGCTGACATCGCTATGAGCTATGGTTATGTGTATGTGGCACAGATCGCCATGGGCGCAAACCAAGCTCAGACCCTGAAGGCTATCGCTGAGGCTGAGGCTTATCATGGCCCGTCCCTCATCATCGGCTATGCTCCCTGCGAGATGCACGGTGTTAAGGGCGGCATGACCAACTGCCAGGCTGAGATGAAGAAGGCTGTGGCTGCTGGCTACTGGAATATGTTCCGTTACAACCCGACCCTCAAGGCAGAAGGCAAGAACCCCTTCATTCTGGATAGCAAGCCTGCTACCGAAGATTACAAGGAGTTCATTTCCAGCGAGACTCGTTACAACCGCCTGAAGCTCTCCTTCCCGGAGCGTGCACAGGAGCTGTTCGACAAGGCTGAGAAGCGTGCTGCCGAGCGTTATGAGGAACTGGAGAAGCGCGCAAAGGGTATTGAATAATTCCTTTTGAGTACTTTACAATCCTGAATCGCATATAAGAATCGCCCCTGCGTGGAGAGATCCACGCAGGGGCGATTTTCTTTTATTTGGTTTTGTTTTCAACAGCTTTTTAAAATCCAGTGGAAAATCTCACAGGAATTTTCGCCGGTAAAAGAAGTACGAAATCCCGCTGGGGACTGCAATCCACGACAAAATCACAATCCCCGTGGAAGTTTCGATTCCCACCCCGCACAGCAGCAAGGCCGCATAGAGAAATGCCAGCGGGAAGCTGATATAGCCCAACACCCGGTGGGCCAGCCGCCAGGTATCCTCGTCCCGTATGGTCCACGGGAGGCGCAGGCCGGTATAGCGGTTAAAGGGGATTTTGGGCGCCAGGTTTCCCAGCACCAGCAGGACCGCCATTACCAACCCTACCGCAAACCAGCTTTCCTCTATTTGTCCCAGATGTCCGTTTTGCTGTAACCATACAGCCCCCACGCACAGCGCCAGCAACAGCAGGTTAAAAATCGTAATCCACTTCATGGTGCGGTTTTTGGGGCTCCCTTCCGGGCTTCCGGTGAGGGCTTCCATGTTCCGGTATAAAATCACCAGGCATCCCACCGAGAGGGCGCACAGCACCGACAGCTTTATGATCGGAAACGGTATCAATAGCGCGCACAGCATGGCCGCCAGGGAAAACACCAGCAACAGCCAACGCAGTTTATCCGTTTTCATGACAAGTCTCCTCCTTTTTCCCCACCAGCGAGAGGAACTCCATCGTCATTTCCTGCAAAACGGTCATGTTGATGGAATAGATGATCTGGTTTCCCTTACGCTCCGCGGTAATCAGCCCCGCATTTTTCAGCGTATCCAGGTGCCGGGAGATCGATGGCTTGGAGATTGCAAAATGAGAGGCAATCTCCCCCGCCGTTAAATCCTGCCACCTAAGCAGGCGGACAATCTCCCGCCGTGTCTCATTGGCCATTGCCTGGAAAAATGCGTCATTCATGTGATCGCCTCCTTGTATTTTCTATTTTAGCTAATTAGCTAATAATGTCAACCCTTTTCTTTATTTCCCGATAAAAAGAAGGCTTTTTCAGGAAAGTTGTAAAAAGGGACAAAACTCCGCAAAAAGGCCGTTTTTGTTTGCAGAGCAAAAACAGATATGCTATACTAAAAAAGAAAATCGACCCTGCAGAGACGTGACCGATTTTTTAATTTTGATGTAATACAGGAGAAGACATGAAACAGGGAAGTATTTTTGAACTCAACGGCCGCCCCCGGCTGGGCGAAGCAATCCCTCTGGCATTGCAGCACGTGGTCGCTATGATCGTCGGCTGTGTGACCCCTGCGATTATTGTGGCAAGCGCTGTACCAGGCGGCGGGCTCAACAATCAGGATAAGGTCATCCTCATTCAGGCCTCTCTGGTAGTTGCTGCATTTTCCACCCTTTTGCAGCTTTTCCCGCTGGGAAGCAAGACCAAGCTGGCCATCGGTTCCGGCTTGCCGGTGATTATGGGCGTGAGCTTTGCCTATGTGCCCAGTATGCAGGCCATTGCAGAAAATTACGGCATTGCCGCTATCCTCGGCGCACAGATCGTAGGCGGTGTAGTCGCAGTTATTATGGGCCTCCTCATCAAAAAGATCCGCATTCTGTTCCCGCCATTAGTCACCGGCACGGTGGTGTTCACCATTGGCCTCTCCCTGTATCCCGTTGCCATCAACTATATGGCAGGCGGCACCGGGACCCCCACCTATGGACACTGGCAGAACTGGGTGGTTGCCTTTATCACCCTGTGTGTTGTAGTCTTCCTAAACCATTTCGCAAAAGGCATCTGGAAATTGGCTTCTATCCTCATCGGCATTATTGTTGGCTATCTGGTGGCCATTCCCTTCGGTATGGTCGATCTTTCTGGTGTGACACAGGCTTCCGTATTCCAAGTACCTTATCCGCTGCACTTTGGGGTTGTGTTTGAACCCTCCTCCTGTGTGGCCATTGCCATTCTCTTTGCTATCAACTCAATCCAGGCCATTGGCGACTATTCCGCCACCACCACTGGTGCCATGAACCGTCATCCCACAGACCGTGAGCTGCAAAACGGCATTGTAGGCTATGGCTTTACCAACATGGTGGGCGCTCTGTTTGGAGGTCTTCCCACTGCTACCTTTAGCCAGAACGTGGGCATCGTCACCACCACCAAGGTTATTAACCGCTGTGTGCTGGGCCTGGCTGCACTGATTTTGGCGGTTGCTGGTTTGCTGCCCCAATTTTCCGCTCTGCTCACCACTATTCCCCAGTGTGTACTGGGCGGTGCTACCCTTTCTGTTTTTGCTTCCATTGCCATGACGGGAATCAAGCTGATTTTCTCTTCCGGCATGAGCCCCCGCAACTTCTCCATTGTGGGTCTTTCGGTTGCGCTGGGTATGGGCGTGTACCAGTGTCAGGCTGCCCTTGCTACCCTGCCGGAGTGGGTCACCACTATTTTCGGCAAGTCCCCGGTAGTATTGGCTACTCTTGTAGCTGTTCTGCTTAATGTAATTTTGCCCAAGCCCAACACAAACGAGCAGTAAAATAAAAAAGCTACGGAAAGAATAAGAAGGTCCCTTTGGATTCCCCACGATTTTTTGAAAAAAATCGTGTAAAACTTTTATGTCGCGGGAAAGCAACTGCGAGTTACAAGTCATTTCCACGCGAACTGTTATATTCTGCAAAAAGGCCGCTGCGTTTTGTGCAGCGGCCTTTTATGTTGCTTACTATTATAAATCCATCCGGTTCATAACCAGACCGGTAATGAGCTTGGGATAAAAATAGGTAGATTTCTGCGGCATCTTTTCCCCTGCCGCCGCCACATCCCGGATCTCCGTCACCCGGGTGGGATTGAGCAGGAAAGCGCACTGGCTCTGCCCGTTCTGCACCGATTCCAGCGCCTCTTCCATGGAACGGGTGTAGGTGAGGTTCTTCTGGTTAGCCATGTTCTCCTTGTCGATGCCCATGAGTTTTTCCAGCACCAGACTATGCAGCACGGTTACATCCAACCCCTGGGAAGCTGCGCTCTTATCCGGCAGAAGCTCCGCCATCACAGAGAGGTCGCGCAAGGTGAGCAGATACCAGCCCTTCCCGCCGGTATAGAACGCAAACGCCTTTTTCCCCTCATCGTACCGAGCTTTCAGGCTGGATTCCATCTGGGAAACATCCTCCATCTCCGCTACCTCAAAATGCTCGCGGCAGCCTTCCAGTACCGTCTGGACATCAAAGTTTTCCAAATCCCGCACCAGACGATGGGTGGGGAACACCACCAGCCCCTCGTGCTCCATATCCACTAGCATCATCATCACATAATCGGCCTCGCCGCCCTCGGGAGCAATACCGTTTTCGTGGCAGTAGTTGCTGAAATTCACTGCCGTCTCATAGCGGTGATGGCCGTCGGCGATATACAGCTTCCGGTCTGCGAAATCCTCGCAGATAGCATTGATGGCTACTGGGTCATTGACGATCCACATCCGGTGGATCACCAGCCCGTCATTAAACTCATACCGGGGGGTGTCCTTGGAGAGGTTGTCGATGCGCTCACGGGTCACGTGCTCCTCGTCCATATACAGGGAATAAATCTGGCTGAAATTGCAGCCCGTGGCCTTCATCAGGTTCAGGCGGTCCTGCTTGGCTTTGCTCAAGGTTTCTTCGTGGGGCAGCACGACTCCCTTGGAGAACGGCTCTGCCTTCACCCGACAGATAAAGCCCTTGACCTTTTTGACTTCCCCCTCTGTCACCGCAGAGCGGAACTCCTCCTCGTAAATATACAGGGCCGGCTGAGTGTCCTGCCGCAGCAGCTCCTCCTCCATCCAGCGGCGAAGGGTCTCCCCGGCCTGCTGATAGGGGTCCTCCCCCTCCCGGGGAAGTTCCAGCCGAATCACGTTGCAGGGATTCCCCTGCAAATATGCCTGCCGCTGTTCTTCACTGATAATATCATACGGGGGACAGGTGAGCGCCCCGATGTCTCCTGCTTTTTCGGTAAACCGCAGTCCGCGGAAGGGTTGGATCTCCGCCATAATACGCACTCCTTTGCAAGGTGTTGAGTATACGCTTTTACACTTTACTATTGTAATAGATAACCACTATACCGTCAAGGCTAATTTTGCAAACCAAAGGGCTTTCGGCTATTTTTTTAGCGTTTTCCCCAGAGAAAGCAGCATTCGGGTCTCGCCGTCAGCCCCAATCCGGGGCTTGCGGCGAAGCTCCGTAAAGCCTTGTTTGCGCCAAAAGGAAAGGCCCGGGCCGTTGGTCTCGTAACATCCCAGCTCCAGCCGGGATTTTCCCGTTTGAACGGCGGCCTGTTCCAGAGCCAAAAACAACTGGGTACCCACGCCCTGCCGGTGCAGGCTACAGTCCAGCAAAAACAGCCCCACATAGCCGGTTTCTTCGTCCGGGTATCCCTCGATATAATCCACCACCGCCGCAGGAACTCCCTCCCGGCACAGCAGTGCAAAGGTTTTATGGGAAAGGCTCCTCCCCGGCGGCAAAGCGGTGATGTCCTCCCGCAGGTTTTCTTCGGTGGGCCATTCCTCCTGAATATAGGTGTAATAGCCGTCACAATTGCTTTCCAGCACCCGGAGCGCTGCCTGCAAATTTCCTTCCCAAATCCGCTCCCCAGTCCACCCGGGAAGATTTTTTATCATCTGAGACAGGAATCCGCTCATTCCCCGTCCTCCTCCGGGGATGCGGTCAGGGACAACAGGCTATAGCCATAGGGCGGCAGGTGCAGCCGATCATTTTGTGGCATCTCACCCAGCAGGGCCTCCACCCGGCTCCACTCGGAAGGCAGGTTCAGGTATTGGTCATAGGGGGAACGGTTCACCGCCACCAGCAAAGCCTGCTCTTTCCCCAGCCGGATAAAGGCAAAGCAGTCCTTTTCTGCCGAGAAGGGCACCATACCGCTCTCCAAAAGGGCCGGACAGTTTTTCCGGATTTTTCCCAGGGTCCGATACCATTCGATCAGCTCCTGGTCCTCTTTTCCCCAGGGATACGTTCCCCGGTTAAAGGGATCGCGATAGCCCTCCATACCTGCTTCGTCCCCATAATAGATGCAAGGCACACCGGGCAGGGTGTATTGCAGCAAAGATGCCAACCGCAGCAGCTTTAATCCACGCTCTCTCTGCTCTGGGGAGAGCTTTTGCTGGCTCTGCCACTCTCTTCCCCGATTTCCGGAAGGTTCCCCACCCAGCACCGTGAGGGCCCGCTCGGTATCGTGGGTGCCCACATGGTTCATAAGAATGCGGATAGTCTGCGGCGGGTAGTTTTCCAGGATATTCATGATACATTCCATCATATCCGCCGGGTTGGCCCCGGTGAGGAATCCCAAAATAGCATCCCGGAAGGGGTAATTCATTACGCTGTCCAGCTGCCCGCCCAGCAGGTACCGGCGGTTCTGGCCATAGGCGCATTTATTGGAGGCATCCTCCCATACTTCTCCCAGTACCACTGCATCGGACTTTTCAGCCTTGGCCGCCGCAGTAAGGGCATCCAAAAACTCATCCGGCAGCTCATCCGCCACATCCAGCCGCCAGCCGGCAGCACCGGCCCGCAGCCATTTGCGGATAATGCCGTTTTTGCCGTTGATATAGTGCATATAATTTTCGTTGATCTCGTTTACATTGGGGAGGGTAATAAAATTCCACCAGCACTCATAATCGTTGGGCCAATGGCGGAAGGTATACCAAGAATAAAACGGCGAGTTCCGGGAGTTATAGGCACCCTCAGAACGGTAACGGCCCTCTCGGTTAAAATAGATGCTGTCGCTTCCCGTATGGCTGAACACGCCGTCCAGCAGGATGCGCATCCCGCGTTTTTTGGCAGCTTCGCACAAACTGCGGAAATCCTCCTCATCCCCCAGCAACGGATCAATACGGGAATAATCTGCGGTATCATATCGATGGTTGGAATGGGATTCAAAAATAGGATTGAGATACAAACAGGTAACTCCCAAGGATTCCAAATAGTCCAGTTTTTCCTCAATTCCCTTTAGATCTCCACCAAAAAAGTCCTTGTTGGTAATCTCCCCCGTCTCATCCGGCCACCACTGGGGAATCTCCTCCCAATTTTCATGCATTCTGCGGTCGGTGGGCACATTTTCTTTTTTCTGCTGAGAACGGAAAAACCGGTCGGGAAATACTTGATACATAATCCCTCCCGCCATCCAGTCGGGGGTTTTATACTCTTTGGCATAAACAGTAAGCTGCCAGCGGTCTTTGCCGTTGAGGATACCATCCCCGCCATAGGTGCGGTTGATAGTTAGACGTCCACGCCAGGTATCCACTTCAAACCAATAAAAACGCAGGCCCGCTGTATCCGGGCAATAATCACACTCCCACCACTCTGCATGGTCTCCGTTCATACCGCACCAGAACATCCCATAGCGCTCGGTCTTTCCGGTGGTATCCGATACCAACAGCGCTGCGGCAGAACAGCGCAAATCCCGGTCCATGCTGATTTTAAAATGAACATTGGTCCCCGCAGCCACTGCGCCGGTGGGGAACCGATATTGTGGGTTTCGAGAATGAAACATACCCGCTTAACTCCTTTACCTTAGTTTCTTTTCTTTCCGCAACTCTGGTCATTTTCCAGGCGCACAATTCTTAATCATAAAAAAGCAAAGCGGAAGCCCCCGGCGGCTATTGCCGTGGGAGCCTCCGCACTGAAATGAGAGGTTCAATTATCTCTGAGGCTCAATCAGAGAAACATGGGCGGCCGCCTTCTTAACAGGCTTTACCTCCACATTCTCCGGCACAGGGCTGGCATGCCAGATATTCTCTGCATACTCCCGAATTGCACGGTCTGCGGCAAAACGTCCAGCCATAGCGGTATTGATAAGTCCCATACGGTTCCAATGCTTCTGATCCAGATATGCAGTGGATGCCTTCTGCTGGATCTTGGAGTAAGACTCAAAATCAGCCAGCACCATATAGGGATCGCTCTTGGACAGGGAGTTATAGATATCCTTAAAGTCTACGCCGGCAAAGCCTCCACGCAGCTCTTCCATAGCCCGACGGATCACCGGATTATTATTCACATATTCATAAGGATGATACCCATTCTGCTTCAGGGTATTCACCTCGGGGGTAGTCATACCAAACAGGAAGATGTTATCGTCGCCTACTGCCTCGTGAATTTCCACGTTAGCGCCGTCCAAGGTGCCCAGTGTTACAGCGGAGTTAATCATGAACTTCATGTTGGAGGTACCGGAAGCCTCGGTACCGGCCAGGGAGATCTGCTCGCTGATCTCAGCAGCAGGAATCATCAACTCGGCCAGGGAGACGCAGTAATTCTCCATGAACACCACTTTCAGCTTGTCGTTGACGCGGGGATCATTGTTGATGACCTTGGACAGAGCATAGATCATACGGATCATCTGCTTTGCAAAGTAGTAACCAGGGGCACTCTTTGCGCCAAAGAAGTAGGTGTGGGGGGTAAAATCTGCGTTGGGGTTATCCCGCAGCCACTGGTAGGTAGCCAGGATATGCAGCGCATTCATATGCTGGCGCTTATATTCGTGCATCCGCTTAACCTGCACATCAAAGATAGAGTTGGGGTCTACCTTAACGCCGCAGTTTTTGGACACATATTCTGCAAGGCGGATCTTATTGTCATGCTTGATCTTTTGCATCCGAGCCAGTACAGATGCGTCGTCCTTGTATTTCATCAGCTTTTCCAGCTCGTTAGCATCTGTCTGATAGCCGTTTCCGATCAGTTCTGTGATGAGAGATGCCAATTCCGGGTTGGACTGGTTCAGCCAACGGCGATGGGCAATACCATTGGTGACGTTCTTGAACTTGTGGGGCATCTCGGTATAGAAATCGTTGAAAACGGAATCCTTCAGAATATCGCTGTGAAGCTGGGAAACACCGTTGACGGAATGGCTGCTGATAACTGCCAGATTGGCCATCTTTACATAGCCGTCATTGAGAGGCGCCATACGGCCTACCTTATATCCGTCTACGCCGCGCTCATGCATTTCGGCGCAGAACCGGCGGTTAATCTCCTCCACGATCTGATAGATACGGGGCAGATACATCTTGAACATATCCACGCCCCAGCACTCCAGGGCCTCGCTCATAACGGTGTGGTTGGTGTAGGCAATGGTACGGGTAACGATATTCCAAGCATCGTCCCAGCCGTAACCGCACTCATCCAGCATAATACGCATCATTTCGGGGATAGCCAGCACGGGGTGGGTATCGTTCAAATGGATAGCGGCCAGCTCCGGCAGGTTATCCAAGGACTGGTTGCTGAACAGATGGCGGCGGATAATATCCTGAATGGTGGCGGATACCAGGAAGTACTGCTGCATCAGGCGCAGGCCCTTGCCTTCCACATGATTATCTTCAGGATACAGAACCTTAGTGATAACCTCAGCCATAGCGTTCTGTTCCATGGCGCGCATATAGTTACCGCCGTTAAACAGCTTCATATCAAATTCATCGGTCTGAGCCTTCCAAATCCGCAGTACGCTGATGCCCTTGCCGTCGTTGCCGGCAATGTACAGGTCATAGGGGATAGCGGTCACCTTGGTGTAATCCTTATGATTGACAATATGGTACTGGTTGTTCCAATATTCCTCGATATGGCCGTTGAAGTGGACTTCCACTGCCTTTTCCGGAACTTCCTGCATCCACACACGGCCACCGGGCAGCCAGAAATCCGGCAGCTCGGTCTGCCAGCCGTCTACCAACTTCTGGCGGAAGATGCCGTATTCATACCGCAGGGAATAACCCATGGCATAATAGCCCTGGGAAGCCAGGCCATCCATAAAGCAAGCTGCCAAGCGGCCTAAACCGCCATTGCCCAAACCGGCGTCCGGTTCTTGTTCATAAAGAGCGTCCAGCTTAATATCCATATTGGCCAGGGCCTTGCGGAAAGGCTCCTCCAAATGCAGGTTATACAGGTTGTTGCGCAGGGAACGGCCCAGCAGGAATTCCATGCAGAGATAATAGACCTTCTTGGTGCCGGTTTTTTCAGCTTTCTCTTTGCATTCGTTGCGGCCCCGAACCATCAGGTCCCGCAGAATGAGGGCCACCGCTTTATAATACTGTTCATCGGTAGCATTTTCGGGGCTGACGCCAAAGTTATGGGAAAGCTTCTCCTTAATCAGGGATTCGATCTGGGGCACAGACAGGTTATAGTTCATAAAATCGAAACCTCCATGTGGATTTATCTAAAATTGCAGCAGCTACTTCCGCACACCCACGCCTTGTGTTGTTATTAAAAAAACATTGCTAAATCGATGGGTGCTTCAAAAAACACAGCAGTTTAGTAAGCTGTTGCTCATATCTGTTATTATATACCAAATATCCCCACGTTACAAGGGGGTGAGGAAGCATAACGAAATTTTTTCAAAATCGTTATTTTTCCCCGACATCATGCGATTTTTTCAAATCTTTCTTTAAAATTTTACATAAGGACAAGCAGGGAAATTCCCTCCAGTTTATTGTGCAAAAAGTACAAAAAACTTAAATCATGATGAAAACTACCCATTCTTCGCTTTTTTGTTGGTTTTCTATCCCAGAGAAATATAAGAGAAACTTAACAATCTTTTGTACACCCTCTTTCAAAATCAAATGAAATGCCGTATAATAAGAAAATACAGCACAGCAGAAAGGATCTGGCCTTATGAGCAAGAATAAAATCAAATTAAATATCTGCGGTATCTCCTGTGCCCTAGTATCCGAGGACAGCGAGGAGTATATGCTGTCTGTCGGCCGAGAGGTGGAAGATGCCGTCGAAGCCATTACTCGCCAAAACGAACGGGCTTCCCTAACCCTTGCCGCCCTGATCGCCGCTTTGAATTTTTGTGATAGTTCTCACAAGGCATTGGCATCTGCCGACAATCTGCGCTCCCAAATCAAAGACTATTTAGAAGACTCCTCCCGCTCTCGGCTGGAAGCCGATGAAGCCCGACGGGAGATTGAAAAGATGAAAAAGGAGATTCAGACCCTTCGGGCCCGATTGGCCGAAAAGGATAAACCGGAAAAGGATACGTCCTCCGATGGTGATCCTGCTTCCAGCGCCCCGGTACAGCGCTCTGCTTCGCAAACCGTGCAGAAGGGCAGCTTTTCCAATCCTTTAAAACCTACGGTAACCCCTGAACAGGAGGGGTTCATGAGCTTTTTTGAAAAAACCGGCCAGGAGGACTGACCGCTTCCCGCGGGGACTGCCGATCACCGGCAGCCCCCGGTTTTATTATTTTCCTATAGAAAGGAGTTTGCTATGTCTATCCCCTCCTCTGTTGAGGTTCTCTCCCCTGCAGGCTCGCCGGAATCCTTGGAGGCCGCTGTGCGAGCCGGCGCCGATGCCGTTTATTTAGGAGGAAATTCCTTTAGCGCCCGGGCTTCGGCTAAAAATTTCAGCGATGAACAGCTCCGGCAGGCGGTGGAATATTGCCATGGCCGGGGGGTAAAGGTGTATCTTACAGTGA
The DNA here is from genome assembly GCA_944380795.1 of uncultured Clostridia bacterium. Taxonomy (GTDB): domain Bacteria; phylum Bacillota; class Clostridia; order Oscillospirales; family Acutalibacteraceae; genus Heritagella_A. The sequence goes on from CALWIS010000086.1 coordinate 13,157, forward strand.
ATACCCTGCTGCGGGAGGACGAACTCCCCGCAGCTTTAAGATTTTTGGAGTTTGCCTGTTCTCTGCCGGTAGATGCCTTGTTGGTGCAGGATCTGGGGTTGTTCCGGATGATAAAGAAAGCCGCTCCTTCCCTCCCCATCCACGCCTCCACTCAAATGAGCATCCATACTCCAGCCGGGGCAAAATTTCTCTATGAGCAGGGTATGGAACGGGTGGTACTGGCCCGGGAGCTCTCCCTCTCCGAAATGCGGGAAATCGCTGATGAATGCCCAGTGGAACTGGAAGCCTTTGTTCATGGCGCACTGTGCATGTCGGTTTCCGGCCAATGCTATTTTAGCGCTCTATTAGGTGGGAGAAGCGGCAATCGAGGCATGTGCGCTCAAACCTGCCGCCTGCCCTTTTCTGCCCCCGACGGCACCGGGCACGATCTGAGCCTGCGGGATCTTTCCATGATTACCCGTATGGAGGAGCTGCGCCAGGCAGGGGTATGCTCCGCCAAGATCGAAGGGCGGATGAAACGGCCCGAATATGTGGCCGCCGCCACTTCCACCTGCCGCCAGTCTGCGGATGGCCTGCTCCCTGACCCCATGCTTTTGGCCGATTTGGAATCCGTGTTTTCCCGGTCCGGCTTTACTAGCGGGTATCCCGACGGAAAATTAGGTGTCTCCATGTTCGGCACCCGTACCAAAGAAGATGTCACTGGGGCCACTTCTTCAGTGTTTGCCCGGCTTCATGGACTATACCGAGAGGAACGCAGCCGGGTCCCGGTGCAGCTTTTCCTCTCCATCAAAGCCGGGGAACCTGTATCCTTAGCGGTTCAGGACGAGGAAGACCATTACGCACAGGCCGTAAGTGATGTTTTGCCGGAACCAGCAATTAACCGGCCGCTAGATCAGGAGCGGTGTTTGGCCCAGATCCAAAAGACCGGCGGCACCCCCTTTGTGTGTCAAATTGCAAAATGTGAATTGGACGAGGGCCTTTCTGTTCCGATTTCCCTCTTAAACCGCCTGCGCCGGGAAGTATTGGAAAAGTTGCTGGAACAGCGGGCCCACCGAAAAGCGGTTCCGTTTACCATGCCCGCATGGGAAGAATACTCTCATCAGCCAGAGCATCCTTTGGCTGTCCGGGCTTTTTTTGCCAACGCGGAACAAGTGTGCCCAGAGGCAAAGGAATGTGAAATCATCTGGCTGCCCCTGCACACCCCCCTTCCCCAACTATTGCAGCTGCGGGAAGAGGGCTATCCCATTGGATTAGCCCTTCCCCGGGCCTTTTTCGGCGGGGAAAAAACCGTGCGCCATTTGCTGCAAGAGCGGATGGAACAGGGCTTTACCCGCACTTGGAGCGGTAACTTAGGAGCCGCTGCCATTGCCCGGGAATTGGGCGCAGAACTTCACGGAGGATTCTCTCTGAACATCACCAACACCTCCTCTTTGCGCTGGCTGGAAGAACTTCATTTTGCGTCTGCGGAACTTTCATTTGAGTTGACACTGGAGCAGTGCGCTGCTTTGGGGGCAGAGATCCCCCGGGGTATCATCGCCTATGGAAGGCTTCCCATGATGCTATGCCGCAACTGTCCTGCATCAAACTCTCCGCAAGGCTGCAAAAACTGCCCTCAACCACCTATGCTTCGCGACCGAAAAGGGGCCGATTTCCCGATACAGTGTACCCGGACCGGAGGCTATCAATACACAGAAATTCTCAATAGCGTGCCTTTAACGCTCCACGACAGAAAGCGAGAGATTCGGGGGCAGGATTTTGTCGTATTTCGTTTTACCGTGGAAAACCCTGTGGAAACCGGAAACATTCTCCGCAGCTTCTCTTCTGGAGAAAACTCCCTTGAAAACTATACTCGCGGCCTTTATTACCGAGGCTGGGAGCAATGTTGAAAACCCTGTTGAAAATGTTGAAAACGATGTGAAAACTTTATTTTGCCGTCAAAAACTACTTTTGCAACAGAAAGGAAACACCTATGAAAATCGATGAATCCTCCCAGCAGTTTTTACCCATGCGCCGCGTTCGTCCACAGGCGGTGCTGCCCATACGGGCAACATCCGGAAGTGCAGGATTGGACCTTCACGCCTGCATTGAAGAGCCTTTGGTGTTGGAACCAGGATGCCGCACTATGATCCCCACCGGCCTGGCTGCTGCGATTCCCCAAGGGGTTGCCGGAATGATCTATGCCCGCAGCTCCTTGGGTACCAAACACGGTATTGCTCTCTCTAACGGTGTAGGAGTGGTAGACAGCGATTACCGGGGAGAGATTTGTGTGGGATTATGCAATTTTTCCGCAGAGCCCTATACGATCCAGCCCGGTGAACGAGTGGCCCAGTTGGTATTGCAGCCCATTCTCTCTCTGCCGGTACAGGAAGTAGAAACGCTGGATGAGACCAGTCGGGGCGAAGGGGGCTTTGGCTCCACCGGACGTTTGTAAGGAGGGATAAAAATGAAGCGCACTCTTTTACGCACACTGCTGCTCATCGTGCTGCTGTTGCTGGCTGTTGTATTGGGGCGGGTCGTAGGCGATCTGTGTCAGGGAGTCTCTTTCCTTTCTTGGCTGGGACTTAGCGCAGAATTCGGCCTGCAGCCCACCGTTATAAACTTACAGGTCGTACAGTTTACCTTTGGCGCAGTGGTCAACATCAATGTGGCCCAAGCCATTCTGCTTTTGGCAGCAATCCTGGTTTATTCCCGGATAAAAATTAAAGATTAGTTCACTCTTTTTTTACCGTCCTGTCTTGTTCTGGGGGCACTCTGTCTATAATTTTTATTCTGGACCCCCTACGGCTGGTAAAACTGATAAAATTTACATAAAACGCTTTTCCATGCACAGTTTGCTGTTGAGAAAAAACCGAAAAAGGGGTATAATATATCGTACTGTTCCGGTCTTTTCGACCGACTGTGAATAGTTGGGATTTTCAGCAGGGCTCATTTTAATAACGCCTTGTGATTTAGATACAGGCAGATGAAGGAAAGGGGACTTATCAATCATGTTTTCAAAAGATATCGGCATTGACTTAGGTACTGCTAACACCCTGGTATTTATGAAGGGAAAAGGCATTGTTATGCGGGAACCTTCTGTGGTGGCAGTGGATATTCGTTCGGAAGAGGTACTGGCAGTAGGCTCCCAAGCTAAAGAAATGATTGGCCGTACTCCCGGCTCCATTGTGGCTGTACGTCCTCTAAAGGATGGCGTAATCGCAGACTTTGATGTGACCGCTACCATGCTTAAGCATTTTATCCGCCGCGCCATTAAGTCCAGCTCCTTCAGCCGCCCCCGTGTTGTAGTGTGCATTCCCTCCGGCGTTACCGAGGTAGAACGCCGTGCAGTGGAAGACGCTGCCCGTCAGGCTGGCGCTAAAGAAGTAGAACTTATTGAAGAGCCTATGGCTGCCGCAATCGGCGCTGGTTTGCCGGTTGCAGAACCCACTGGCAGCATGGTCGTAGATATTGGCGGCGGTACCGCCGAAGTGGCCATCATCTCTCTGGGAGATATTGTTACTTCCTGCTCTGTACGGGTGGCCGGCGATAAATTTGATGAGTCTATTATCTCCTATGTAAAGAAAAAGTTTAACCTGCTCATCGGTGAGCGTACGGCGGAAGATATCAAGATCAAGATCGGTTCTGCTTACCCCACAGAGGAAATGGAAAACGCCACTATGGAGATCAAGGGCCGCAACCTGGTAGATGGCCTGCCTAAGAACGTCACCATTCGCGCTGATGAAGTGCGGGATGCTCTGGCTGACCCCCTGATGACCATTGTGGACGCTATTAAGAGCACCTTGGAGAAAACTCCACCTGAGCTTTCTGCCGACGTGATCGACCATGGTATTATGCTCACCGGCGGCGGCGCCCTCCTTCGCGGCCTGGATCTGTTGGTGGCCCAGGAGACAGGTATGCCGGTTCATGTGGCAGAGCGCCCCTTGGACTGCGTGGTAGATGGTACCGGCAAACGGCTGGAAATCACTATGCCCCGGGAATACTACAAAAACAATCGCCGTTAACAGCTATCTGCCCACGGCGAAAAACTGAATTGTCACGGCAGGGGCTGCCGCTCTTTTCCTGTAACAGGCCGGCATTGCTCCGGCTGGGAAAAGGCGGCAGCTTCTTTTATTTAGCCGCCTATACTGCAAGGAGGCGTATTGTTTGAAAGACTTTTTTCACACTCGAAGTTTTAAGGTCCTTGTCGCCTCAGTTTTTGTGTTGCTGGGGCTGATGATTTACACAGCCAGTGTGGGAAGCTCCCTTACTGCCAATCTTTTGGGTTTCTTTTCTTCTCCCATGCAGAAGATCAGTACCGGTATTACTGCCAACGCGGCCGCCCTTTCCGAGGAGCTGACCAAATCTGCGGATGAGCTGCAAGCGGAAAACGATGCTTTGCAGGAAGAAGTGCGCAAGCTGCGGGAACAGCTGGTGGACTATTATCAACTGAAGCAGCAAAACGAACAGTATGAAACCGTATTGGAACTGAAAGAGCAAAATCAGGATTTCCAAATGCTTCCCGCTACCGTCATTGGCCGCGACCCGAATGATGTTTTCTTCAGTTTTTCTATTGACCAAGGATATCTTAATGGGGTGTCGAAAAATGATCCCGTCATTACAGGAGATGGCGTGGTAGGCTGGGTATCCGAAGTATATGCTACCTCCAGCAAAGTAACCACCCTGCTCTCCCCCAACACGAAAATCGGAGCGATTGCCCAGCGCACCCGGGATACCGGTGTGACCGCTTGTGACATTACGCTGGCCGATGAAGGCCTTATCAAGCTGTCGTATCTCACATCAGAAAACACCATTGAACCTGGCGATATCATTACTACCACCGGACTTTCCGGAATGTATCCCAAGGATCTGATGATCGGTACAGTGACCGAGATCCAATACGAGGATAACGGTGTGACCCAATATGCTATTTTAGAGCCTTTTGTCGATGTTAAAAATGTGCGGGATGTATTTATCCTCACTGATTTTAACGGCAAGGGCGAGATCGCCATTACAGAACAGACCGAGGAACAGGCACAGGCTTCGCCTTCTCCCTCCCCCAGCGCCTCGCCTTCTCCTGCACCGGAGGGCGACTAAATGGAAAACCGGTATCGCTTTATCCGATATTTTGCTTATGCTCTGGAACTGCTGGTCCTCTACATGATTCAGCAAACGCCTGGGTTCCTCCCCTATCTTTTAGGTGCCCGGCCTATTCTTATTATCCCTGCGGCTTTGGCCATTGCTATGTTTGAAACCGAGCTTCCTGCCATGGGGTTCGGCATCTTCGGTGGGCTGCTGATCGACTTTGGCATTGGAGCCGCTTTGGGCTTTCACGGCATTTTGTTGGGGGTAGCCTGTTATGTCATCAGCGCCCTATCTGCCAACCTGCTGCGCACGAATCTGCTCACCTCTTTTTTAGTGAACACCATTGCCCTATTGGTTATCGTTGTGCTGCAATGGCTATTTTACTATGTGCTCTATGACTACGAGTTTTCCTCCTATGCACTGGTGCACCATTATTTGCCCCGTATTTTGTATTCTTTGGTGCTTACCCCCATCACCTTTTACTTTAACCGCGCATTTGCCATGCTTATCCGTCCCTCCGACGGCTGAGCCCTTCCCTGGAAAGGAGGACTTTTCCTGTGAAAAAATTTCTTGGAATCGGCCGCTATGTTGTGTGCTCTTTGCTGCTATTAGGTGTTTTCAGCCTTTTTGTGGCACGCCTGTTTCAATGGCAGATTATTGACGGACAAACCTACTACGACCTGTCTAATACCACGTCTTCCTCCTATATTAAGCTTACCGCTACTCGGGGTGAGATCTTGGACCGGGACGGAAACCCTTTGGCTCAAAATCGGACCTGCTATAACATTGTGTTTGACGATACCCTTATTGACCACGACCGCATCAATGATACGATTTTAGAGCTTATCGGGATCATGGAGGAAACCGACACCGAATGGATCGATCCTCTTCCCATCCAGCTCAATAGCGATGGAAGTTACTCCTTTAAGGAAGACTATGATTCCGAGGTGGAATTCTTAAAGAGCAGCAGCATGCTTCATGTGAACTCCTATGCAACTGCCGATGAGTGCATGACCCAGCTCATCGAAATGTTTGACTGCAAAGACTATGCCCCTGAGGATGCCATTAAGATCATCTCGGTGCGGTATAACATGAAAAAGAACTTGTTTGATGCCGATTCCCCCTACACCTTTGCACAGGATATCTCTTCCAACGTGATGACAGTGGTTAATGAACGGGCCGCTAATATGGAAGGGGTACGAGTGGATGTGACCACAATTCGGGAATACCCTGACGGCGCTTTGGCCCCGCATATTATCGGCAAAACAGGCCCTCTCACCCAGGAGCAGTATGATTCCTTTAAAGAGGACGATAACCTGTTTGATTTGGACGACAACCTTTCCGGTTATTCCCTGGATGATACCATGGGACAAAACGGTATTGAATACGCTCTGGAAGATACCCTTCGGGGAGAAAACGGCAAGCTGGCCATCGAAACAGACCGGGATGGCAACCTTATCAGCTCCGAAATAGAAGTGGCTCCCGAAGCAGGTAATACCGTATACCTGACGTTAGATTCCCGCATTCAGGCAGTGACCAACGCTTCTTTGGCTAAAAACGCAAAAGCAGCCAAGGAAAATGCAGTTCCTACAGATGATGATCCAAAAGGCTCCGACTGTGAAGCCGGTGCGGCTGTTATGATCGATATTAAGACCGGGGGAGTGCTGGCTGCCAGTACCTACCCCACCTATGATCTGAACAAATATATCAGCGATATTGCTTACTATAACCAGTTGAACAATGACAAAACCTATCCCATGATTAACCGCGCCTTTAACGGCTCCTTTGCCCCTGGCTCCATTTTTAAGCCGGTAGTGGCCTCGGCCGCCTTACAGGAAGGGATTATCAATCCCAGCAGCACTGTTTATTGCAATCACTATTACACCTATTATACCAATGATACAAGTCTCGCTCCAAAATGTATGGGCTGGCATTATAATACGAATATATATAAGGCACTGCAAAAATCCTGTAATATTTTCTTCTATGATGTCGGCCGCCGGCTGGGCATCACCAAACTGGATGCTTATGGAACCCTGTTTGGACTGGGCCAGAAAACCGGGCTGGAGGTTTCAGAAAGCACCGGCGTTCTCACCACTCCAGAAGATTATGAGCGCCGCTCCGGCCAGACCTGGACGGATGGTATGACATTGTCCGCCGCTATCGGTCAGATGGACAACTCCTTTACGCCTGTACAGCTGGTGAGCTATTGTGCCTCCATCGCCAACGGCGGGCACCGGATGCAGCTCCATCTGGTGGATAAGGTAACGGATTATACCCGGGAAAATGTCGTGGAAGAAAAGGGCGCTACGGTCCTCAATGAGGTGGGCGTAGACGACGAGAATCTGGAAATTGTGCGGGAAGGAATGCGCATGGTCGCCCAGGCTGGCGGTACTGCTTCGGATTTTGCCAACTATGGCGTGCCGATTGGTGCTAAAACTGGTACGGCAGAAGTTAACGGTCATTCTGATAATGTGACCTTTATTGCATTTGCACCTTATGATGAACCCGAGATCGCTATTGCCGTAGTATTGGAGTATGGCTCCAATGGCACCTATTCTAAAAACATTGCTCGGGATATGCTCAACGCTTATTTCTATGATGCATATGTAAACGAGGAAGGGGAAGTGGTTCTTCCTTCTGCGGCAGATGCTAGGGAATAACGTTTGAGAAATGGATACTATTATGGATTCCTATATATACTCGCTGAATTCTCTATAAATTCTTTGTTAATAATGAATAGAATGAAAAAATTGAGCCAAAATCCACAAAAACGCTTTGACTACTGTCTTGGTTTGTGGTAACATGATAGAAGAGGTATTGTTGAATGGGAGCAATTACGGTAATTACATCTGGAAAGGGAGGCGTGGGGAAATCCACCACCAGCGTGGGGCTCGCCTGTGCATTGGCACAGCGGGACCGTCGAGTGCTGCTTATTGACGGCGATGCCGGCTTGCGCAGTCTGGACCGCATGTTGGGAGTGGAGGCCAGCTTGGTATACGATATTTCCGACGTAGTCGCCGGAAGATGTGAGCCTGCACGGGCAATTTACCCTTGTCCTGACTTTCCCGGCCTTTTCCTACTGCCCGCCCCTGGCTTGGAGGAAAACACTGTCTCTCCAGAGCTTATGCGGCGGTTGGTGCCCATGCTGGCCCCTTATTATGACCATGTGCTGATCGATAGCCCTGCCGGTGTTGGGACAGGCTTCCTCTCTGCAGTGGCGGCAGCGCAACGGGCTCTGATAGTGTCCAATCCAGACCCGGTGTGTGTGCGGGACAGTTCTATTGTACGCCGCCTTTTAGAGCAGCAGGGAATTATGGAACAGCGGTTGGTTATCAACCGCTTTCAGTACAGCCGGTTTAAAAAAATTGGTTGCTTTGAAGATCTGGATGCCATGATCGATGAATCTGGTATCCGCCTGATTGCGGTGATCCCTGAAGATGTACAGTTAGCCGCCGCTTCTGCAAAAGCACATCCCGCCCCCAGCCGTTCCTCCGGTGCGATGGCATATGCCCGCCTTGCTGCACGGCTGGAAGGAGAACGAGTCCCCCTGACGCCTTTACGCCGTTTATGATACCCTTTGTTCTTAGTGAAAACCAGGAGTTTATTAACGCTATAAGGAGGAGTTTCGATTGAAAATTGCACTTATTGCACATGATGCTAAAAAAGAACTGATGGTCCAGTTTTGTATTGCCTACTGCGGCGTGCTCAGCCGTCATATGCTCTGTGCTACCGGTACCACCGGCAAGATGGTGTCAGAGGCCACCGGATTACAGATTCAGCGCTTTTTGAGCGGTTCCCAAGGCGGCGATCAGCAGATTGCGGCACGTATTGCCTGCAACGAGATTGACCTGCTGTTGTTTTTCCGCGATCCCCTTAGCCCCAAACCCCATGAACCCAATGATATGAACCTCCTCCGGCTGTGCGATATGCATAATATCCCTGTCGCTACCAACATTGCTACCGCAGAAGTATTGATCCACGGCTTAGAGCGGGGCGATCTGGATTGGCGTAATATTATCAATCCCGCCTGATAGCAGGCGTTGATTTTGATACTTTTACCGGCGATGAACGGGAGCAGTAAATGCGCTTCTTCCACAGGGAGGGCAGGCCGAGACTGAGAGCCTGCCCGGAACTCGGAGCGCTTTGAAGGACACCCGGGAGCCGTCGCAGCTTTGCTGTGCGTTTTCCGCGTTAAGGAACCAAAGGGAAGGGGGTGACCCCTTCCGAAAAAGGGTGGCACCACGAGGATTTCCCTCGTCCCTTTGTGGGACGGGGGTATTTTATTTTGATACAAAGGAGAACAGAATACTATGGCACTATTAACACAGGCCCCCAAGGGCACGCAGGACCTTCTGCCCCCCAAAAGTTGGAATTGGGAGACCGTAGAGGACGTGATGCGCAGTGAAGCCGCCATCCACGGCTTTGGCGAGGTGCGCACGCCGGTGTTTGAACATACCGAGCTGTTCCTGCGCAGCGTTGGCGATACCACCGATGTGGTGGAAAAGCAGATGTACACTTTTAACGATAAGGGCGGCCGCTCCATCACTTTGCGGCCGGAAGGCACCGCAGGTGCAGTCCGCGCCATGCTGGAACACGCTTTGTATAACGATGGTCTGCCGGTCAAGCTCTACTACCTCACCTCCTGCTACCGGTACGAGAAGCCCCAAGCTGGACGCCTGCGGGAGTTCCACCAGTTCGGCGTGGAGATGTTCGGCGCAGAGGCCCCGGTGGCCGATGCTGAGGTCATTTGCCTGGCAAAGTCCATCTTTGACCGGCTGGGCGTGAAAAACCTCACGCTGGAGCTGAACTCCATCGGCTGCCCCACCTGCCGCGCCAAGTTCCACGAGGCACTCAAACAATACTTTGAAGGCTACAAGGACGAGCTGTGCGAGACCTGCCTTTCCCGTCTGGAGCGCAACCCCATGCGCATCCTGGACTGCAAGAGCCCGGTGTGCTCCAAGATCGCCGAGGGCGCACCCCACATTCTGGACTACCTGTGCGACGACTGCAAGGCTCACTTTGAGGGCGTGCAGTCCTACCTGACCGCCGCAGGCGTGGAATTTGTCATTAACCCCACCATCGTGCGCGGACTGGACTACTACAATCGCACCGTGTTTGAGTTTGTCAGCAACGATCTGGGCGCACAGAGCACCGTGTGCGGCGGTGGCCGTTACGACGGTCTCACCGAGCAGATGGGCGGCAAAGCTATGGCCGGTTTGGGCTTTGGCCTTGGCATGGAGCGTTTGATGCTGGTATTGGAAGCCCAGAAGGTGGAGCTGCCTGCCCCGCCTGCCTGCGAAGTGTACATTGCCTCCATGGGCGAAGCTGCCAGTAAAGAAGCCTTCCGCCTGGCGACGGAGTTGCAGCGCTGCGGCATTATGGCCGCCTGCGACCTGTGCAGCCGCGGCCTCAAGGCTCAGATGAAGTACGCCAATAAGATTGGCGCGGCCTTTACGGTGGTGCTGGGCGATGACGAGCTGGCCAATAAAAAGGCCAAGATGAAGAACATGAAAACCGGCGAGGAAAAGCCCATTTCTCTGGGAGAAGATTTCATGGACGATTACCTTTCCATCTCTGTGGCAGCGGAAGATCTGGGAGAAATCGCGTTTTAATGGCAGTGAGCTTTTCTCTCCTGTTGCGCGGGGAAGCAGTATAAAAATAGAAGCAGCTACTTCGCGACTATACGGAGTCCAGAGGGGCTTAGCCCCTCTGGCGCCGGGCCAGGGGCGCGGAGCCCCTGGCCGCTCTCCGCAGAGAGCGGAACTCTCTAACCTGAAAGGCGCATTTTTGAAAAGTGAATTTACAATCTCCCAGTGGGAGATTGTAAAGAGAAAAACTTTTTGAAAGAAAAAAAGTTTTTCTTCCCTGTTCCTGATCCCGCCCTTCTCTGTTCCCCTGAAAGGGGAATCAGAAACGCACCTACAAATCCCATAGCAAATCACTATCTTTATCATAGTAATCATCAATTCAGGAGGAATCTATTATGGCAGAGACGATTACCGGGCTCAAGCGCACCCATTATTGCGGTACGCTGCGCCCCTCGGATATTGGCAAGGAGGCCGTTGTGTTTGGCTGGGTGCAGCGTCAGCGCGACCTGGGCCAGCTGATTTTTATTGACCTGCGGGACCGCACCGGCATTGTGCAGCTTACCTTTGACGACAGCACTGACCGGGCTGTTTTTGACAAGGCTTTTGCCGCCCGTTCTGAGTTTGTACTGGCCGCCCGAGGCGTTGTCCGGGAGCGCGACTCCAAAAACATGGAAATCCCCACCGGCGAAGTGGAAATTTATGTGCAGGAACTGCGGGTGCTGGGCAAGGCCGAGACCCCGCCCTTTGAGATCGTGGAGAACTCCCGCGTAAAAGAGGATCTGCGCCTCAAATACCGCTATCTCGACCTGCGCCGCCCTGACTTGCAGAAGAACATCCTGATGCGCCACAAGATCGCCAAGATCACCCGGGACTACTTTGACGAGAACGGCTTTATCGAGATCGAGACCCCCATGCTCATCAAGTCCACCCCCGAAGGCGCAAGAGACTTCCTGGTGCCCAGCCGCATCCACAAGGGCAGCTTTTATGCCCTGCCCCAGTCCCCCCAGCTGTACAAGCAGCTCTCTATGGTGGCTGGTTTTGACCGCTATATGCAGATTGCCCGCTGCTTCCGCGACGAGGACCTGCGCGCTGACCGTCAGCCGGAATTTACCCAGATCGACCTGGAAATGTCCTTTGTGGAGATGGAGGACGTGCTGAAAATCGGCGAGGGCTTTATTAAGCGCGTCTTTAAGGATGCACTGGATGTGGACATCCCCCTGCCCCTGCCCCGCCTCACCTATAAAGAAGCTATGGAGCGTTACGGCTCCGATAAGCCCGACACCCGCTTTGGCATGGAGCTCATCGACCTGAGCGACCTGGTGAAGGACTGCGGCTTTGGTGTGTTCTCCGGCGCGGTACAGGGCGGCGGCTCCGTGCGCTGCATCACCGCGAAAAATGCAGTTTCCATCCTCACCCGCAAAGAGATCGACAAGCTCACCGACATGATTAAGGGCATCGGCGGCAAGGGCCTTGCCTGGGTGCGCATGGCCCCCGACGGCATGAAGGCTTCCTTCTCCAAGTTCATGACCGAGGACGAGATGAACGCCATCCTGGAACGTGCCGGCGCAGAGACCGGCGACGTGGTGCTCATTATTGCCGATACCAAGACCAGCCATGTGCTGCCCCAGCTGGGCGCACTGCGTCTGGAAGTGGCCGACAAACTGGGCATTGAGCGCAAGGGCTACAACTTCTTGTGGGTGGTCGAGTTCCCCTTCTTCGAGTTTGACGAGGATTTGGGCCAATATGTGGCCATGCACCATCCCTTCACCGCTCCCCTGGAGGAGTGCATCCCCTATCTGGAGAGCGACCAGGGCAATGTGCGTGCACAGGCCTACGACCTGGTGCTCAACGGCATTGAGCTGTCCAGCGGTTCCATCCGTATCACCGACCCCGACCTGCAAAAGCGGATGTTCCGCCTGCTGGGTCTGAGCGAGGAGGAATCCTACCAGAAGTTCGGCTTCCTGACAGACGCTTTCAAATACGGCGCACCGCCCCACGGCGGCATGGGCATCGGCCTGGACCGTCTGGTGATGCAGATGCTGGGCTGCTCCACCCTGCGGGACGTGGTGGCATATCCCAAGGTGCAGAACGCCAGCGAGCTGATGACCGAGGCTCCCGGCGTGGTGGATACCCAGCAGCTGGAAGACCTGGGCATCGTGCTGAAAAAGACCGAGGAATAAAATTTGGTGCAGGCGCCGGACTGGGGCCTGCACAATTTTTTGGGGAACCGGTTGAACTTTGTCCGGGTCCCAGTGTATAATAAAGACAGATTTTGGCTTGTGATAAGCTACTTTGATTATGATAAGGTGGATGAAGTATGCGTAAAATTAGCAGCGGCAAGGTTCGCGACATCTACGAGGTAAACGACGACAGCCTGATGATCGTGGTATCCGACAGAATTTCGGCATTCGACGTGATTATGCCCGACGACATCAAGGATAAGGGCGTAATTCTGAATCAGCTTTCTGCATTCTGGTTCCGCTATGTGGCCGATGTTGTGCCCAACCACATCATCAGCACCGACTGGAACGAGTTCCCCGAGGAGTTCCGCAAAGAGGAATTCAAGGGCCGCAGTATGTGGGTGAAGAAGCTGAAGATGCTGCCGGTGGAGTGCATTGTGCGCGGCTATATCACTGGTTCCGGCTGGGCCGACTACCAGAAGACCGGCACCATCTGCGGGATGCCCCTGCCCGAGGGTCTGCAGGAATCCCAGAAGCTGCCGGAGCCCCTGTTTACCCCCTCCACCAAGGCGGAGCTGGGCGAGCACGACGAGAACATCTCCTTTGACCGCGCCTGCGAGATTCTGGGCGACGAGCTGGCCGCCAAGGTGCGGGATAAGACCATCGAGGTCTACAAGAAGTGTGCCGACTACGCTCTGACCAAGGGCATTATTCTGGCCGACACCAAGCTGGAATTCGGTTTGGACGAAAACGGCGAGCTGGTGCTGGGCGACGAGGTACTGACCCCCGATTCCAGCCGTTTCTGGGCACAGGACACCTATGAAGTGGGCAGAGGACAGGACAGCTTTGACAAGCAATACCTGCGCGACTGGCTGCAAAACAATGGCTACAAGGGCAGCGCTCCCGAGCATCTGCCGGAGGAGGTCATTACCGAGACCCGCAACAAATATCTGGACGCTTACAAGCGCCTGACCGGAGAAGAACTCTCCTACTGAGCATAAAGCGATAAAAAATCCCGCTGGAAGGTTTCTTCCAGCGGGACAGCTTGTCGAAAAAGGTCTGTAGCACTGTGAGTTTGCATAAAACAAGCAATCTTATAAGGGAAACCCCAGACGTGGGTTTCCCCTCGAAAACAGCCCACTGGGCTGTTTTCTCACCCCTTCCTGCGTTTTGAGAGTATAAAGGGTTCCGCTCTCTGTGGAGAGCGGCCAAAAGGGCGC
>CALWIS010000087.1 GCA_944380795.1 uncultured Clostridia bacterium
GTGATGGTATGCAAATTGTATTGGTGTGCCGCAGCTTCGGTCTGCTGGCCGATACATGCGGCAGTGATAGCGGAAAAGTCCGTATTTTCTCCCAGTGCGGAAACAAAACCGGTGACGGTTGAAGCACTGGTAAAGGTGACAATAGTTCCTGGAACTAGCAGTTTTCGCACTTCTTCGGTATTGGGGGCAGTGTACTGGGTCTCATAGCACCGGATATCGTCATAGGAAATAGTACCCCTATCCAGTGCGTCTGTTAATGTTTTGGTGCCCCACTGCGCACGGAGAATGAGTACTTTGCCGACAGGCTTTGCCTCGCACAATGCCTGCCCTAAATGAGCACCATCGTAAACTTCAGGAATCAAATCGGCGCGTAGGCCATGTTTTCGAAGCTCCCGGTCTGTGCCAGGGCCAATGGCCGCCAGCTTGATACCTCCCAGTGCCCGTACATCCCGGTTGGTGCGTTCCAGCAGTTCCATTAGGGCTGATACCCCGGCGGGGCTGGTAAAGGTCAGCCACTCATAGTGCCCGATGTTGTTTACAGCTTCTTCCATTTCTGGGCAGGGAATTAGGGGACGAGTCTCGATGCAGGGGAACTCCACTACATTGGCACCCAGCGCACGCAGCCGCTCCGATAAGGTACCAGACCGCTTTTTAGGTCGGGTGACAACCACAGTTTTGCCCTTTAAGGGAAGATAATCAAACCAGTCAAACTGATTGGAGTAGGCGCATACCTTGCCTACAATAATGATGGCCGGACTCTTCACTTTTTCCGCTTTGGCTGCTTCCGACAGTGTGGAGAGGGTAGCTAAAATGGGTCGCTGAAGGGGCGTAGTACCTTTTTCTACCACAGCGGCAGGCATATCAGGTTCCATGCCAGCATCCAAAAGCCCACTACAGATTTCTCCCAGTGCGCTGACCCCCATGAGGAATACCAATGTGCCCTTGGTCTGCACTAGTGCTTCAAAATTGATGCTTAACGGTTTTCCGGCCCGCTGATGACCGGTGATGATGTGCAGAGAGGAGCAGCAGTCCCGATGGGTTACCGGGATGCCTGCATAGGCGGGCACGGCAATGGCGGAGGTAATACCGGGTACTTCCTGAAAATAAACGTCGTGCTTGCTGAGCAACTCCAGTTCTTCGCCGCCCCGTCCAAACAGGAAGGGGTCGCCACCTTTCAGGCGAACCACCCGTTTTCCTTCTAGTGCCTTTTCTAGCAAAATCTGATTGATCTGCTCCTGGGGAACAGTATGATTAGAGGATTCCTTGCCCACGTTGATACGCTCGGCATTTTCGGGAATTAAATCCAAAATTGCTTGGCCTACCAGCCGATCATAAACCACCACTTCTGCGGATTTAATGGCTTTATGACCTTTGATGGTCAGCAGCTCTGGGTCACCGGGGCCTGCTCCTACCAAAATGACCTGTCCCTTTTTCATTGATATTTCCTCCTCATTTTCTTTGCAAGTGCAGTGCCTAATATTTCTCCTTGCTCTCGTGGGCCGGAGATTGTCTCAAAATAGCAGGTTTGGTCCATCGTTACATACATTCCTTTTAAAATAAGAGTGTCCCCGTCAATGATGGAAAATGCCGCTACTGGGGAAGAACACCCACCGTCCAGTGTGCGGACAAAGGCACGCTCTGCCAGCAAGCAGTCCCGGCCGTCATTATCGGCAAAGGTTTGCAGGCATGCAGTGTCCACACCCTCCCGGGCCTGTACCGCCAAAATGGCCTGCCCAGCGGCGGGAAGGATTTCTTCTGTAGAGAAATATCGGCTGATGCGGTGTTCCAGCCCTAAGCGGATAAGTCCTGCACTGGCCAGAACCAGCGCAGAAAACTCCCCATCATCCAGTTTGCGAAGCCGGGTCAGAACATTTCCACGGATGGGGGCAACGGTGGCCTCTGGAAAGAGCTTTTTCAGCTGTAACTGGCGGCGCAGGGAAGAGCAGCCGATGGGCTTTGAAAAATCAATGGTGTTCTTTCCCTCTGGGAGTACCAGCACATCGCGAGGGTCAGCCCGTTTAGAAAAGGCCACTAGAGGCAGTCTGGGGTCAGTCTCCATGGGTAAGTCCTTGCTGCTGTGTACGGTAATATCCACTCGGCCATCCAAAAGTGCTGCGTCTAATTCTTTCACAAACAGCCCCTTGCCGCCGATTTTATCCAGCGTCCTGTCCAGAATTTTGTCTCCGGTAGTTTTCATGGTGATAAGTTCGGTGTTCATTTCTGGAGCACAGTTGTGGATA
This sequence comes from uncultured Clostridia bacterium, assembly GCA_944380795.1. GTDB lineage: Bacteria > Bacillota > Clostridia > Oscillospirales > Acutalibacteraceae > Heritagella_A. The sequence goes on from CALWIS010000087.1 coordinate 2,241, forward strand.
GCCTCTATAACCATTTCTGATTGAATCACAGCAAGTCGGCTTTCCCGGCTTCCAATGCGTATCTGTTTCATTCCAACTCCTCCAATAACAATGCAGATTTTCCGAAGGGCAACGAAGGTCGCCTCATTAGATAAGGTCGATTAAGAAATGTGGCCCCTTCTGGCGCCAATAATCACAGCCTTTTTCCCTTGAGTGCGATAAACAGGGGGAATTGATATCTTATGTAATCCATATGCGACCTTTTTTCTCAGGATACCACCGGGCATCCAGTGGTGTGTAGGCGGATTTTACTCTCGCATTTCATCAAGTTTTCAGAGGTAATGCGTTCCGCCAACCCGGTGACCAGCAGGTCTACGGTCTTGTTCACCGATAGCTCAATAATTTCCGCCTCTGTCAGCTCTTCGTTCAGTTCTTTTGCCGTGAGAAGGCGGTTGACAATAGCCTGTTTTAAACTTTCCACCGAGGTCATACAGTCCTTATAGTTAAGCCAGCGGGTAAAATTTTCCATCTGTGCCCGCAAAATGTCTGTCACTTCTTGGGGAACAGTGCGGTTTTCCAGATAACTTCCCAAATCGTCAATATTATACAGGGACACACCAGAAAGCTGCCCCACCTCTGGCTGAATATCTCGGGGGATTGCTAGGTCCACCATCACAGCCGGGAGAGAGGGGATTTCCTTTAGTTGTTCTACCGTCACTGTGTAATGGGGGCTAGTGGTAGCAGAAAGCAAAATATCGCAGCCCTCCATATGCTGGAACCGTTCATCATAGGGCACCACACCGCAGCCCGGCGGCACAATGGTTTCCCCATGACGATAGGTGCGCAAAGTAACCGTAACATGACACCCAGCCTGTAGCAACAGAGAGGCAGAAAGCCTTCCCATTTCCCCGTTGCCGATGACAAGGGCTTTTTTTCCTTTCAGTTCTCCCATTTTTTCTTTTAATAAAGCCACTGACATGCTAGCAGCGGAGGTTGGCACTGAAGTAAGGCGTACCTTTGCTCGTATCTCCTTTCCGGCAGAAATGGCAAAGCGAAAGAGAGTCTCTAAAATGGCATCTGTAGTGCCTGCTTCTCTGGCAATGGCAATGGCCCCTTTTACTTGGGAAATGATTTGATCCTCCCCGAAAATGCGAGAACGTAACCCTGCTGCCACTTCCATCAGGTGCTCTACAGCCTCTTTTCCGCAACGGGTGACAAAAGCATCTTTGTAAAGGCCATATTCCGTTCCTGACACCTGACACAACAACTCGCCAGGATTTTTCTCCTCTGAGCAGGATAGGTACAGTTCCGTACGGTTACAGGTTGAAATTAGCACACAGCCAGAAATCTGGGAAAAGGATTGGATTTTACTCACCATCTCAGTTGTCTGCTGTTTAGTGAAGGACAGATGTTCCCGCAGAGCGATGGGTGCAAGGCTGTGTTCCAAACCTGACATGATGATATTCACAAGTACTTCACGCTCCTGATTTGCAAACAAGTTATTTTGTATCCTAGAATGTAAAAGCTGCGGCAGTAACTATTACTGCCGCAGCCGTTTTTTGCGCACAAAAACTCCGCCATTCCGATATGCGCCGGATGGCAAAAGAATCACGTTGAGCAGGTCTCCTGACTTATGCCTCGTCAGCCTTTACACAGCCTTCTCGGGATGTCCCAATGACTGGCTTTCACCACGTGTAAGGCCTACACATATACAGTGGCGGTACCGTTCCGGATTTTCACCGGATTTCCTATTCTCTACTGGGCCTAAACGGATTCAGCAGCACTCAAGTGGTATCAATTTGTCTTGATTATAGCAATCGGGAAAAACTTTGTCAATATGAGCAATTTTGTCCCCAAACTAAGGATACACCTCATTTTAACAGCTTTTCATGGGGATGTAAAGAATATTTCTTTGTCAACTGTGAAAGAAAGGGTTTCATTTTACAACATTGCTTTTAACTCGAAATAATAGTTGACAAAAAAGAGTTCTCTGCATAAAATAAAAGAAAATTTGAGTCTCCTACTTTTCGGTTGGAAAATAGGGAGGATAGAGAACTGAGTGTGATTCTTAGACAGTACTACTGCAATGTTGTCTAGTCTAGTAGAATAGGGAGTGCATTGCAGAAAAGCGGCTGTGGTAGTCATTGTGTACTGCCGCAGCTTTTTATAAATTATTTGTGATTGTCATACGGGAAAGGAGTTCATACCTCATGATTGAACAGATTAAGCCCATGGATATTGAGAAGCGCAGCTTTGCTATTATTACCGAACTTTTGGGAGACCGCAAACTGGACCCGGAAAATGAGCTGGTAATCAAGCGCGTAATCCATACCTCTGCGGATTTTGACTATGCGGACAACTTAGTTTTTTCACCACATGCTGTACAGAAAGGGATTGAGGTTCTTCGCAGTGGTTGCGATATTGTGACCGATACCCAGATGGCTAAAGCTGGCATCAATAAGACCATTTTGGGAAAATTAGGCGGGGAAGTCCACTGCTTTATGTCTGACCCGGATGTAGCCTCAGAAGCCAAAGAGCGTGGTATTACTCGTGCAATCGTTTCCATGGAACGGGCGGCAAAGCTGAAAAAGCCCTGTATTTTTGCCATAGGAAATGCGCCCACCGCTTTGATTTCCCTTCATGAGCAGATGAAAGAAGGGCTTTTCCGTCCGGAACTGGTTATTGGTGTACCGGTAGGATTTGTAAATGTGGTGGAAAGTAAGGAACTAATTATTAACTCTGAGGTCCCCCACATCGTTGCCAGAGGGCGTAAAGGTGGAAGCAATGTGGCTGCGGCCATTTGTAATGCCCTTTTGTATCAGATTATGCGCTGAACAAAAAACAGATGGCAAAATTTTTGCATGGATTTTTCCCTTGAAATCCTGCGGGAAATGTGGTATTCTCACAAGGAAAAGAATAGAAGGTGACCATCTACTGTTTATCTTAGCTGGTATAATAGGGAAACGGGTGCAAAGCCCGTGCGGGACCGCCGCCGTAATGGTCGAGCATTGGTTTTAATATGTCACTGTGGGGTACACATGGGAAGACAAAACCAAAGCAATGACACCTCAGCCGGAAGACCTGCCTTCTGTTCCATACTGCCGAAAGGGCAGAAATCGTGGAGCGGACGGACTAAACGTTTCCATGATGAAGCAGGGAAGAAAGTTCCCTGCTTTGTTCTGACCTTTCTCAAGTTCTTTGAGGAAGGTTTTTTATTTTCACCAGATGGAGGAATCAACATGACAACAGTAGAAAAAAAGATAATGTCCTTCTCCATAGTGGCTGGACTCGTGTTCTGTGTACCCCAGACTGCGCTAGCAATGCACATTATGGAAGGATACCTGCCCCCGGCATTCTGTATTGGATGGGGTGCCATTTGTCTCCCATTTTTAGCAGCAGGAGTCATCACAATCCGGCAGTTGGTGCAACAACACCGCAAATCTATTTTGTTGCTGGCAATGGCTGGAGCGTTTGTTTTTGTCATTTCTTCGCTTAAAATTCCGTCGGTTACTGGTAGCTGTAGCCACATGACTGGTACCGGACTGGGAGCCATTCTCTTTGGAGTTCCGGCCACTTCTGTACTGGGCTTAATCGTGCTGGTGTTTCAGGCACTGTTGCTGGCCCACGGTGGGCTCACTACGCTGGGTGCCAATACCTTCAGCATGGCCATTGCAGGCCCACTGCTTACATGGGGGGTATATCAGGCTGGCAAAAAACTGCGGCTCCCCAAACTTTTTAACGTGTTTCTGGCTGCTATGCTGGGTGACCTTCTTACCTATTGTGTCACCAGCGTCCAACTTGCTTTGGCTTATCCCAGCGCAGAAGGCGGCATGTGGAGCAGCATGATGGAGTTTCTTGCGGTGTTTGCCCCCACCCAACTGCCACTGGCAATTATTGAAGGCATTCTCACAATGTTGGTGATGATGGGTCTAGAAACCTACGCCAAAAGCGAATTACACGAGCTTTGTTGTGCCAAAGGAGGGCTGTTCAAATGAGCCGGAACACAAAAATCGTCCTGTTTTCCTTACTGGCAGTTATTGTGCTAGCGTTGGCTCCGCTATTTGCTTTAAGGGGCGCAGAATTTGGCGGCAGCGATGATGCGGGAAGTGTGAAAGTAGAAGAAGTTACAGGGGAGGAATACAAGCCATGGTTCACCCCAGTGCTGGAGCAAATCATCGGTGGTGAGCTCCCGGGAGAAGTGGAGAGCTTGTTTTTCTGTATCCAGACCGGCCTGGGGGTAGGGGTGCTAGCCTATGGCTTTGGCTATCTGGTAGCTCGTAAGAAATATGGTGGAATGCAGGAGGAGAAACCCTCCCATAAGGAGGAGCAACTGTGATTGCGGCACCGCTTGCAGGACTGGTTTTCTTCAGCCTCTTTGCTGGGCAGTTACCGCCTATGTGGATGGAGGCAGTCTGTCTGCTGGTGGTGTTCCTTTTCCTGTTGGGAGGATCACACCGTCATGATAGTATGCTGACCTTGGATGTATATGCACGGCGTTCCCAGCTTTGCCGGGAAAACGCTGCTTTTAAAACAGTTGGGAGCTTGTGCCTTCTTGTTATGTGTGTCTGTTCTTCCTCCCCGATTCTGCCTCTTTGCCTATTCCTCTTTTTGTCCATTGTTACGGTGGCGGCAGGAGGAGTCAAGCTTCGGGAATATTTCTCCCTATTGGGGCTTCCAGCGATGTTTCTAATGCTGTCTGGCCTCACCCTTTTGTGGGATTTTTACCAGAAGCTTCCCAAAGAAGCTGTACTATTCCTTCCTTTTTTCGGGGGATGGCTGGCAGTAGTTCCTGCCGCCCAGGCATTGGGGATGCTGGTATTGTCTCGGGCATTAGGGGCGGTGAGCTGTCTGTATTTTCTTAGCCTATCCACTCCATTGTCGGAATTGTTGTCGGTACTGCGCCGAGCACATGTCCCAGACATCGTGGTGGAGCTGGCAGTGCTCATTTACCGATATATTTTTATTTTGCTGGCCACCTTTCGAGATATGAAGCATTCAGCCGCCAGCCGGTTGGGGTATCAGGGATTAAAAAGAAGCCTGCGTACTACCGGACTGATATACGGGGCTTTGTTGGCCAACAGTTTTCGCCGAGCTGGGGCCTGCTTTGATGCTATGGAGAGTCGGTGCTATACTGGGCAGATTGTATTTTTTACCCCCAAAAAGCAAGTAACGGGTAAGCTCATTTGCCTGCTGGGTTTTCCGCTTGCCGGAATGCTGGCTGGGATATGGCTGTTTTCTTAAAGGAGAAGATTATAAAGTATGAAAGAGCTGCTTCGGTTTGAGCAGGTTTCCTATCATTACGACAGCGGTGGGCAGAGGGAAGCCCTTTTCCCGCTTTCTGTGTGTTTGTATGAAGGAGAAAAAATTGCAGTATTAGGAAGCAACGGAGCGGGAAAATCCACCTTTTTCCTATTGGCTAATGGTGTCCTCAGCCCTCGAAGCGGTACCATCCTATTACATGGAGAGCCAATAGGTAAAAAAGAAAAACAGCGGATGCAGCTACGCCGCAGTGTGGGGCTGGTGTTCCAAGACCCAGATGTCCAGCTTTTGGCGGGTACCGTGGAAGAAGAGGTCAGCTTTGGCCCCATGAATCTGAGTTTACCGGAAGAAGAAGTGTGCCGCCGTGTGGAAATGGCACTGGAAAGCCTAGGATTAACGGAATACCGCAACCGAGGTCCACAATACCTTTCCGGTGGAGAAAAGGGGAGGGTCGCTATTGCGGATGTGTTGGCCATGGAGCCCCAAATCATGCTGTTGGATGAACCTTCCAGTAACTTGGACCCGTCAGGGCGGCAGTTGTTGGAGGAGACCCTAGAAACCCTTCACAAAAAAGGAATGACACTAGTGGTAGCTACCCATGATGTGGATTTTGCATGGCACTGGGCAGACCGGGTGTTGGTGTTCCACAGGGGGCGGCTAGAAAAGGATGCTCCCCCAGAAGTTGTTTTTGCAGAGGAAGAACTGCTTTCCCGTTGCGGTCTGGATCAGCCTTTATTATGGAAAGTGGCAAAGGTACTGCAAATCCCGGTGCCGAAAAGCCTCGAAGAACTTGCAGATTATAAAATTGGGAGGAAAACAGAATGAAAACTGCCTTGCTTTGTGTCAGCTTTGGCACCAGTGTGTTTGCCGCTAGAAAAAGCATCACCGCTGTGGAGGAAGCCCTGCACACGGAAATGCCCGAAGCAGATTTTTACCGGGTATTTACCAGTAAAACCATTCGACAGATTTTGGCTTCCAAAGGGGAACGGGTGTGGAGCATGGACGAAGCACTGGAACACCTGACAGACGGTAGCTATGACCGTGTGGTGATTCAGCCCACCCACTTTTTATATGGATTGGAATATGAGAGTCTAAAAGCCAGTGTGGAAGAGGCAAAAAAGCGTTTTCCTGCCCTATTGCTGGGAGCACCACTTCTCTCTGGTATCGCGGATTTACAGGCACTGGCTCAGGTGCTGTCGGAGGAGTTTCCCAAAAAGGACAATTCAGCACTGGTGCTCATGGGTCACGGTACTCCTCATTTTTCTAATGTGGTATATCCCGCCATGCAGGCCGTATTCCATATAATGGGTCGCAAGGATGTGTATGTGGGTACTGTAGAGGGCTGGCCGGAGATTGAGGAAATTTGCAGCCAACTGCAAACAGGGAACTATACCCATGTTCGTATCGCGCCTCTGATGCTGGTGGCAGGTGACCACGCCCTCAATGATATGGCCGGAGACGAAGAGGACAGCTGGAAAAGTATCCTCACCCGAGAAAGGTATGAGGTGGAATGTATCATGCAGGGGTTGGGAGTGCTCCCCGGAGTACAGGGGATATACCGTCAGCACTTGCAGGAACTTCTAAAATAGGGAGAAGGGAACAAGATGGCATTGGACTACTACATCCGTAGCGGCCAGAAGCAATTGCGCTGTGGGTATACCACCGGCACCTGTGTGGCACTGGCGGCAGCAGGGGCAACATCGTTTCTCCTTTCAGGAAAAAAGCCAGAAACCCTTTCCCTCATGACTCCCAAGGGAATCCCTGTTGAAACCATTCCCGCTTTTCTGTTATTAAAGGAAGGAACCGCTGTTTGCGGTGTGGTGAAGGACGGCGGAGATGATGCTGACGTGACCCATGGTCTGACCATTGAAGCCCATGTGAAAAAAATTTCCTCTCCTGGAATTTTCATTGATGGGGGAGAAGGGGTAGGTCGGGTAACAAAGCCCGGTTTAGACCAGCCGGTGGGGTTTGCTGCCATCAATCGGGTGCCCCGTCGGATGATTGAAGAGCAGGTACAACAGGTATGCGACACACTAGGTTATGACGGCGGAATTGAGGTACTGGTCTGTATCCCTGATGGCAAAGAAGTGGCACAGAAAACCTTTAACCCCATGTTAGGGATAGAGGGCGGTCTGTCCATTTTGGGAACTTCCGGCATCGTAGAGCCCATGAGTGAACAGGCACTGGTGGATACCATCGCTTTGGAACTGCGGCAGGCGGCGGCTTTGGGAGCCAAGCGTCTTATTCTCACCCTTGGCAATTACGGCGAGGATTTTCTCAGGAAAAACCAGATGTCTGGGGATGCGGTTCCAGTGGTCAAGTGCTCCAATTTTATAGGAGATGCGTTGGATATTACAAGCACCCATCCTTTTACAGAAGTTTTGCTGATGGGACACATTGGCAAGCTGGTAAAGTTGGCCGGCGGGGTGATGAACACCCATTCCCGGTATGCGGATTGCCGCACAGAGCTGGTATGTGCCTATGCTGCTGTGTGTGGTGCTTCTAAAGAGGTGTGTATGGCACTGTTACAGGCTGCCACCACGGATGCATGTATCGAAATCTTAGACAGTGCCCAGCTGCGCCAGCCGGTGCTGGATTGTTTGCTAAAAGCTATCCAACAGCATCTTGACCACCGGGTTTGTGGAAAATATCGGATAGGCGCAGTGCTATTTTCCAATCAGTATGGTCTGCTAGGACAAACCCAAATGGCGAAGGAGATTATAGAATCATGGAAATGAAAAAAGGTGTTTTTTATGGTATAGGTGTAGGCCCTGGAGACCCAGAGCTTTTGACAGTAAAAGCATTGCGCATGATGGGGGAATGCTCTGTGCTGGCCTGTCCTCAGACAAAAAGCGGTGAAATGCTGGCACTAGACATTGTTCGGCAAGCTATGGATGTTTCGGAAAAGACCATTTTGCCGCTGCATTTTACCATGTCCCGAGATGCAGCAATACAAAGAGCCGCCCACAAAAAGGCAGCAGATGAAGTATGCCACTATCTAGAACAGGGGCAGGATGTAGCCATGCCTAATTTGGGAGATGTATCTATTTATTCCACCTATTGTTATTTAATGGAAATTGTGAAAGAGCGGGGTTTTGAAACACAGATGGTGGCTGGTGTGCCCAGCTTTTGCGCCATCGCCGCCCGATTGGGAATCAGCCTAACGGAAATGAACAGCCCTCTGCATATTGCCCCCGGCAGTTCCAATCTGGAGGAAGTTCTCCACTGGCCGGGAAATAAAATACTGATGAAGTCCGGCAGCCAGATGCACAGCGTCTTGCAAGCTATTGATGAACATGCAGACCTTGCAAAGAGTGCCATGATTCAAAACTGCGGCCTACCAGACGAGCGAGTATTCCCCAACCTGAAAGAAAAAAAGCCCCAAGATTCCACAGGATATTTTGCCACTGTGATTGTGAAGGAGTGAGTGAAGATGGTACATTTTGTAGGAGCAGGTCCTGGAGCTCCTGATCTCATTACCCTACGGGGGGCAGAGCTGCTAAAAAAAGCTGACTGTATTATTTATGCTGGAAGTCTTGTGAACCCAGCACTTTTGGAAATGGCGAAAGAGAACTGTGAAATCTACAACAGTGCCACTATGACACTGGAAGAGGTTTTGGAAGTTATGTACTGTATGGAAGCAGCTGGGAAGATGACTGTCCGCCTTCACACCGGGGATGCTAGCTTGTTTGGTGCCATCCGTGAGCAGATGGACGAACTGGACAAGAAGGGCATCACTTATGATGATACCCCCGGCGTTTCCAGCTTTTGCGGCGCAGCGGCAGCTTTAAACGCAGAGTATACCCTACCCAGCGTAAGCCAGAGCCTGATTATCACCCGTATGGCAGGGCGTACCCCAGTTCCGGAAAAAGAACAACTGGCCTCCATGGCACAGCATCAGGCTTCTATGGTGTTGTTTTTGTCCTCCGGTCTGCTGAACGAAGTGCAGGAAGAGCTGTTGCGTGGCGGTTATAAAGCCGATACTCCGGCAGCCATCGTGTATAAGGCCACATGGCCTGATGAAAAAGTCATTCGATGCACTGTGGGCACATTGGCACAGCGGGGCACAGCGGAAGGTATCCGCAAGACAGCCTTGCTACTAATTGGCGATTTTCTTGATTCCTGTTATGAGCGTAGTCGTCTGTATGACCCCACTTTTACCACAGAATTTCGGGAAGCAAGCATACCAGAACGAAAATAAATAATACTAGTATGTCTGGATAGCACTTCCTAGTGATCGGATTTCCAAAGGGGCTCAAAGTTTGATGTTTGCGTCAACTTCAGAAAACAAAGCCTTGACTTTCCCTTTCTCCTTTTTGAAAGAAAAAAGGCCCTGTTTTGTTAGGGATATAGTTTTACCCTCTATTTTCCCCATATACAAAAATATCACAATTCATATTTAGAAAAGACTGGCGGTGAGAAAGATGAAACTGGCGTTTTTGGCCTTTACTGAAAAGGGCTTTGCCCTTGCCAGTTCTCTGGCACAGGCCCTCAATGGCAGCGTAATGCGATGCGGAAACCCAGATTCCCTGTCGGACTGGACAAAAAAACAGTTTGCCGATGCTGACGGGCTGGTGTTCGTGGGAGCAGTAGGTATCGCTGTCCGGGCCATTGCCCCTTATATTCAAAAAAAGTGGAAAGACCCAGCTGTGGTGGCTGTGGATGAATGTGCCCTGTTTGCTGTACCTCTGCTTTCCGGTCATTTGGGTGGAGCAAACCGTCTGGCCCGTGCTGTCAGTGAAGTGTGCGGTGCACAGGCTGTCATTACCACCGCAACAGATGTTAATGGTGTGTTTGCTGTGGATGAATGGGCCCGGTGTCAGGGATTAACTGTTATCAACCCCCAGCACATCAAGGTCATTTCCGGCAAACTCTTGGCTGGGGGAAGTGTGAAAGTGTATAGCCCTTCTCCTATAAAAGGGAAATGCCCGTCGGGAGTGGAAGTTGTCGAAACCCTTCCCGCTGATGTGGTGGTGAGTGTCCGCCAAGAAAAAGCGGTGCTGTCGCTGGTGCCAAAAACAGTCGTGCTGGGAGTAGGATGCCGAAAGGGTACATCCCAAAGTACCATTCAATCGGTGTTGGAACGCTTTTTGCAGAAAAACAGATTGCATATAGAAAGCATTTGCACCGTTGCCAGTATTGACCTAAAAAAAGAAGAACTGGGACTGATTGATTTTTGTCGTTCCCATGGCTGGGAGTTTCAGACCTGTAGTGCAGAGGAGCTCTGGCAGATGCACGGGGAATTCACCCCGTCGGCCTTTGTCAGCCAAATCACCGGCGTGGATAATGTCTGTGAGCGCAGTGCCGTGTTTGTAAGCAACGGCGATTTATTTGTGAAAAAATTTGCTGCCGATGGCGTGACCATGGCAGCAGCAGAAAAGCCCTTGTGGCTAGACTGGAACTGGAATCGGTAATTGTCGGAAATTTCCCACGAAAGAAGAGGATGAGCATGAATACATTATATGTTGTGGGCCTTGGCCCCGGAGGAGAGCAGTTCCTTACAGGGCAGGCCCGAGAAGTACTAGAGAAGGTACAAGTGTTGTGCGGCTATATTGTATATGTGGATTTGATAGCACCTTTGTTCCCTAAAAAGGAAATCTACACTTCTCCCATGAAAAAAGAATTAGACCGATGCCGCTGGGCCATGGAAACAGCGCAGAATGGAAAAGATGTGGCACTGGTGTGCAGCGGTGACGCCGGTGTGTATGGTATGGCAGGACTGCTGCTCCAGTTATCTCCCCAGTATCCCGGTGTGGAAATTCAAGTGGTAGCAGGGGTTACAGCAGCTCTTTCTGGTGGAGCTGTGCTAGGTGCACCGCTGGGTCATGATTTCTGTGTAATTTCCCTCTCGGACCTTCTAACCCCATGGGAAGTTATCGAAAAGCGGCTGCGCTGTGCGGTGTGGGGAGATTTCTGTCTATGCCTGTATAACCCTAGCTCCCATAAGCGGGCGGATTATCTGGCTAAGGCCTGTGATATTCTGCTGGCAGAGGGAAAATCCCCTGATACCGTCTGCGGCTGGGTACGTAACATTGGCCGGGAAGGTCAGAGCGCACAGATGCTTTCTTTGAAAGAGCTTCGGGAGGCAAAACTGGATATGTTCACCACAGTGTTCATTGGTTCTTCTACCACCCAGGAGATTTCTGGGCGGATGGTGACCCCTCGGGGGTATGAGAAAAAATGCGAGTGGTAATTTTTAGTGGTACCACTGAAGGCCGGCAGCTTTCCGCTGAAACTGCGGCCATGGGTGCCGAAACGGTGGTGTGTGTCGCCACAGAATATGGGAAAATCATGCAGGAGCACGTTCCGTGTACCCAGACTATTTCCGGCAGAATGGATGTGGGGGAGATGGCAAAGGTACTGATGGGTTGCAATTTGTGCATTGATGCCACCCACCCTTATGCCAGAGAAGCCAGCCAGAATATCCGCAAGGCAGCGGAAATAGCAAACGTCCCCTATCGCAGGCTTCTACGCCAAGAAAGTGAATTGCCTCCGAACTGCATTTTAGTAGATTCCACCGCAGATGCCGCCCAGTTTTTGTGGGACACAGAGGGAAACATCCTCCTTACTACCGGTGCTAAGGAGTTAGGAGCTTTTTCACAGGTAGAGCGGCAGCGCCTGTATCCTCGGGTATTGCCAATGCAGGAAAGTCTGGTTGCTTGTGAGCAGATGGGGATTCCTCGGAGCAATGTTATTGCCATGCAGGGTCCTTTTTCCTATGAACTAAACGTGGCACTGATTCATCAGTTTTCTATTGGATGGCTGGTGACGAAGGACGGCGGCATGGCGGGAGGCTTTGCAGAAAAGGCAAAAGCCGCACAAGAAACTGGAGCGCATTTGGTAGTCATTCGCCGTCCAAAAGAGGACGGCGAACCCTATGAATCTATTTTGGAATTTTGTAAGGAGATGATGGGATGCAGGTGATATTAGCAGCGTCCGGCGGGGGAAGCTGGGGTACCATGACTGAGGATTGCCGGCGGGTGCTGGAAAATGCCTCCTGTATCATCGGGGCCCAGAGACTCCTAGAAGGACTTGCCGAAACCTACACAAAAAACCGTGTGTCAGCTACCCGCCCAGGGGAAATCCTTGAGGTTATTCAATCTCATGGAGAGGGTTGTGTGGTGCTCTACAGTGGAGATACTGGTTTTTATTCCGGTACTCGCTCTCTAATCCCTCTGCTGGAAAACAAAGGCATTTCTTACACCGTTTTTCCCGGCGTTTCCAGTGTGCAACTGCTTTCGGCAGCACTCGGCACACCATGGCAGGATTGGCTGCTTTGTTCTGCTCATGGGGTGGACTGCAACCCTGTGGGAGCTGTTATGCAGGGAAAACCAGTGTTTTTCCTTACCGGCGGAGAGCTTGACCCAGCAGAACTTTGCCGTCAGCTGACGGAGGCGGGGCTACATGAAATTTCTGTTGTAGTGGGGGAAAATCTTTCCTATCCTCAGCAGCGTATTCGTAGAGGTACTGCTGGCGAGTTTGCTAAAGAGAAGTTTGACTCCCTGAGCGTATTGTTGGCAGAGCCTGCTCCGGCTGTTACCCGCCGAGCATCAGGTTTCGCAGATTCCTTGTTTACCCGGGGAGAAGTGCCTATGACCAAACAAGAGGTACGGGCAGCAGTGATGGCAAAACTTGCCCCTAACCCCAACGATATCCTATGGGATGTGGGAGCTGGTACTGGCAGTGTGAGTATCGAACTAGCACTGGCGGCTTCTTGGGGCCGCACTTATGCAATAGAGTGCAATGAAAAGGCGTGTGAACTTATCCGAGTGAACCGGGAAAAGTTGGGGGCATGGAACTTGAAATTGATTAAGGGCACAGCTCCGCAGGTCTTGGATGGGCTAGAAATCCCAGATGCAGTGTTCATCGGCGGAACCAAAGGTTCCATGGAAAAGGTGGTGAATCTGGTGTTGAATCGGAACTCCAAAGCCCGAATCTGCATTTCGGCTATCTGCATTGAGACGCTCTATCAGGCAGTAAATGTACTGCAAAATCGAGGCATTCAGCCAGAGGTGACCCAAATCAGTATCAGCCATGGGAAAGCGGCCGGTTCTCTCCATTTGCTTATGGCCAATAATCCTATTTTTCTGATTGCGGGGAATTGCGATGGTTGAGTTATTATTGGCAGCTCCTGCCTCCGGCAGCGGGAAAACTGCTGTTACCTGCGCACTCCTTGCTGCGCTGGCAAAGCGGGGATTTTCTCCTTGTGCCTTTAAATGTGGGCCGGACTATATCGACCCCATGTTCCACCGTTCTGTGCTAGGGGTAGAGAGTCACAATCTGGATTTATTCCTTTGTGGAGAAGAACGGCTGCATTCCCTCTATGAGCGCCATCGTTTGGGCCATAATGCTGTAGTGTGCGAGGGGGTCATGGGATTTTATGACGGCGTAGGCGGAAGCACTACCCAAGCCAGCGCATGGCATGTGGCAAACACGTTGAAACTGCCTGTTTTGCTGGTTGTCCGTCCCAAAGGAGCCAGTTTAACACTGGCGGCGCAGATTAAGGGGCTTTGCAGTTTCCGTGAAAACAGCTGGATTCAGGGGATTTTCCTCAACGACTGCTCACCTACGTTGTTCCGCAGTTTAGCACCTATGCTGGAAAAGGAAACTGGCCTGCCGGTTTTGGGGTATCTGCCCCACATGGAGGAGGCCGCTTTTGAGAGTCGCCATCTGGGACTATATACTGCTAGGGAAATTGAGGGCCTACAACAGTGCATTGATGCATTGGCGCAAAAGCTGGAAGAAACCACTGATATGGAACGGTTGCTGAAGCTGTTTGCAGGCCGGGAATCAAAAAGTACTCTAAACCCAATTCATCCCCCTGAAAAAGCCCGTATTGCTGTGGCTCACGACGAAGCATTTTGCTTTACTTACGCAGAAACACTGGACACTTTCCGGGATGCCGGAGCGGAACTTGTCGAGTTTAGTCCTCTGCATGATACCAGTTTACCAGAAAATATCGGCGGGCTGTATCTGCCAGGTGGTTATCCAGAATTGTACGCCCAGCAGCTTTCCCAAAATGTAACCATGCGGGAAGCCATTCAGAAAGCCATTGAAAATGGTCTGCCTACCGTGGCAGAATGCGGCGGGTTTCTTTATCTGGGGAAAAGTCTAGAGGACAAAACCGGAGAGGCTTTTCCCATGGCCGGGGTACTTCTTGGAGATGGCATAAAAAAGGAAAAGCTGGTACGTTTTGGGTATTCCCATTTGACGGCAAAAAAGGATAGTTTGCTTTTTGCCAAAGGAGAACAAATCCCAGTGCATGAATTCCACTATTGGGATTCCACCAAAAACGGAGAGAGTTTTGTAGCAGAAAAGCCTATTTCGGGCAGAAGCTGGCAATGTGGTTTTGGGGAGAAAAACCTGTATGCTGCATTCCCACATTTGTATTTTTGGGGGAATCCTCAGTGGGGGAAGCGGTTTGTGGAGGCCGCAGCCAAATACAGCAAAGAGCAATAATTAAAAATGTGCCACATTTCAGGTGTACGCTATAGGGGAGGAATCAGAATGGAACAGAATGAACAGAAATTGCAGCAACTGCTGCAAACTGTCAGCGAGCCAGATGAAAAAGCTCGGGAGGAAGCTCATAGTAAATGGAATGACTGCGCCAAACCATTGGGAAGTCTTGGCCTTTTGGAAACCGCTATTGAAAATATCGCTGCCCTTACTGGCAGTACAAAAATTAGCCTCTTTCCCCGGGCTGTTCTAGTGCTGTGTGCTGATAATGGGGTGGTAGCCCAGGGTGTGACCCAATCTGGTAGCAATGTGACCGCTGCTGTCGCCAAAAATTTGGCAATGAAACGTACTTCCGTGTGCCGGATGGCAGCAGTTGCCAATTGTAAAGTGGTACCAGTAGATATGGGAGTACTAAATTTTCCACCAACAGAAGGTGTCCTTAATCGCCGAATTGCCAATGGCACCTATGATATTTCACAAGGTCCCGCCATGACTCGGGAGCAGGCAGCACAGGCCGTTCTTACAGGAATCGAACTGGTGCGGGAGCAGAAGAAACAGGGCATTCGATTGTTGGCTACTGGGGAAATGGGCATCGGCAATACCACAACTTCCAGTGCAGTTGCTTGTGTACTTCTACAGAAATCGGTCACCGAAATGACTGGCCGTGGTGCAGGGCTTTCTCAGGAAGGCTTGCAGCGAAAAATCCACACTATTGAAAAGGCCATTTCCCGGAATCAGCCAGACTCCAACGATCCGTTGGATATCATTTCTAAAGTGGGTGGCTTTGATATTGGCGGAATGTGTGGTATGTTCTTGGGTGGTGCTATTTATAATGTGCCAGTGTTAGCTGATGGGTTTATCAGCACAATTGCCGCTTTGTGTGCTCTTCGGATGTGTCCCAAAGCGGAAAAAGCCATCTTTGCCAGCCATGTTTCTGCTGAGCCTGCGGGCCGCATGGTGCTGGAAGCTTTGCACTGCCAGCCTCTGATTACCGCCGGGATGCGGCTGGGTGAGGGTACAGGTGCTGTGGCCGCTATGCCTCTTCTGGATATGGCCTGTACTGTGTATCAGGAAAGTTATACCTTCGAACAGGGTGGCATTGAGCATTATGTTCCATATGGTGACTCTTGATGATGACGTTAGTAATTGGAGGCGCAGCCTCCGGAAAAAGTGAGTTTGCCGAAAGGCTGGTGCTAGATGCCGGAAACCGGCCCCGGTATTATATTGCCACCATGCAACCCTTTGACGACGAGTGTCGGGAGCGTATTCGCCGCCACCGGGAAATGCGGGCAAAAAAGCAGTTCAAAACAGTGGAGTGCTTTGTGAATTTGGAACAGGTTACGCTGCCCCAAAAAGGGGTGGTATTGTTGGAATGCATGAGCAATCTGGTAGCCAATGAACTATACAGCTTAGATGGTGCCGGGGATGCTGCGGTGGAGTCTATCCACCAGGGAATCCTTCATTTAAAAAGCCAATGTGAAGAGTTGGTCATCGTTTCCAATGAGGTATTTAGTGGCGGTTCTGATTATAAAGGAGACACCCTGCGATATTTACGGATACTGGCACAAGTGAACTGGATGCTGGCAAAAGAAGCAAATATCGTGTATGAAGTGGTGTGCGGGGTTCCTGTACGCCACAAGGGAAAGGGGAGAACAACATGAACTTTTTTCAAACCATTGCTGTGGCTTTTGCCATGTTTTCTGCGATTCCCTGCCCGCAGCCAGAGTGGACTGAAAAAAATATGCGTTATACACTTTGTGCCTTTCCTCTCATCGGGGTCGTGTGCGGTCTTTTCTGCTGGGGCTGGGTCGTCCTGATGGATTATGTTAGCGGTTCTGTGCTGTTACGGGCAGGGGGACTGTGCGCTATTCCTGTATTAATAACCGGTGGTATTCATCTGGATGGCTATGCGGATACCAGCGATGCACTGGGAAGTTATGGTTCTCCAGAAAAAAAGCGGGAGATTTTAAAAGACCCCCGCTGTGGTGCTTTTGCCGTGATTCGGCTTTGTACATGGTTTGTGATGTATTTCGCATTGTGTGCTTCCATTAAGTGGAATACCCAGGCACTGTGGTGCATGGGTATTGCCTTTGTGCTGGAACGCTGCCTTTCTGGATTTGCCAATGCGGCGTTTCCCCTTGCCAAAAATACCGGCCTTGCCTACACCTTTGCCACGGCTGCAGATAAAAAGAAGGTTCGCACTGTATTGGCAGTAGCTTCGGTGTTACTGGCGGTGGCTTTGATTGTGGCAGGCGGTCTAGCTGGTGCTACCATGGTACTAGTGGCAGGCTGGGTGATGTGGCGGTATTACTGCATTGCACTAAAGCAATTTGGTGGTATCACCGGTGATCTGGCTGGATGGTTTTTACAGCGAGCAGAAATTTGGATGCTGGGCACACTGGCCGCAGTGCAGCTGTTGGAGGGAATGAAATGGTTTTCGTGACAGGGCCGCTTTACAGCGGAAAAAAGACATTTGTGAAAGAATGGATGCACTGGGACGAGGAATCCCTCTCTCGGAATGCTGTGTGGAATGTGCAAGACCTAGCCGCTGGTTGTGAAAATCTAGAGCAGCTGGTAGAGAAACTTTCTCAAAAACAGGTGGTCATTGCCACTGAGGTGGGAGGAGGCATTGTACCCGCCACCGCCGAAGAACGTGCGGCCCGTGAGGCTGCGGGGCGGCTTGCCTGTCTGCTTGCCCAAAAAGCGGATACCGTTATCCGCGTATTCTGTGGGATTCCCACAGTTTTAAAAGGAGAGGAAATACTGTGAAAATTTATTTGTTACGTCATGGGCAAACGAGTTATAATGCAGAAAAACGGTATCAAGGTACGCTTGATATTCCTCTTTCGGAAGAAGGAAGAGCCCAACTGGTGCAGGCTGATATTTTCCCTAAAAAAGTATATGTTTCTCCGTTAATCCGTGCCCGAAGTACAGCAGATGTCCTATTTCCCGAAGCAGAGCAGGTGGTGGTGGATGATTTCCGGGAAATGTGTTTTGGTATTTTTCAAGGAAGAAATTACATCGAAATGGAGCATGACCCTGACTATATTGCATGGGTAGGCGAAAACTGTGAAGGCCGATGCCCTGGCGGGGAGCGGAAAGCGGAATTCTGCGACCGGACTTGTAATGCCTTTGTACCACTAGTGGAAGAAGCTCTGGAAAACGGAGAGGAAATGCTGGTGATTATAGTACATGGAGGTACCCAGATGGCAATTATGGAACGATATGGACTACCTCACTACGATTACTACCATTGGTGCGGCCCCAATGCAGGCGGTTATGTGTTGGAAGCTGATGCAGACATTTGGCACAAAGAGCATACCTTGCAGTTGGTGAAAGAGGTGCAGTATGTCCATAAGGAAAATCAGGAAGGTAGGAAAGAAGCATGATCTGGATGGCAGTTCTGTGTGGGTTCTTGCTGGATTGTCTACTGGGTGACCCGGAAAAAATGCCCCATCCGGTGATTTGGATGGGAAAAGCCATTTTCCATCTGGAAAAATGGTTGCGCCGCCGTTTTCCCCAAACGCCCGAGGGAGAACTCACTGGCGGCATCATACTGGCCATTACTTTGCTGGTGTCCACGCTGCTCATCAGTGGAGGGCTGTGCGGGCTGCTCTGGTGGATTCATCCGCTGCTGGGGCTTGCGCTGCAAATCCTCTGGTGCTGGCAGGCACTAGCCATGCGGTGCCTTGCCAAAGAAAGTAGTAATGTGTACCGCTGTCTGAAAACAGAAGGGCTGGAAGCTGGCCGGAATGCTGTATCTCGTATTGTAGGCCGGGATACTGCTCAGCTTTCGGAACAGGGCGTTATTAAGGCAACAGTAGAAACTGTGGCAGAGAATTTTTCCGACGGTGTACTGGCACCCCTGCTGTATATGCTCATCGGTGGCGCGCCATTGGCTCTTACTTATAAGGCTATCAACACCATGGACAGTATGGTGGGATATAAAAACGATAAATACCTGTATTTTGGACGGGCAGCAGCTAAGTTGGATGATGTAGCAAACTATATTCCTTCCAGAATTGCGGCATTGCTTTGGATTGTGGTTTCGCCTTTGGCAGGCGGGAATATCAGCAATGCGTGGAAGATCTGGCGGCGGGACCGCCGCAATCATTCCAGTCCCAATTCTGCACAGACAGAATCTGCATGTGCTGGCTCTCTAGGAATACAGCTGGCAGGCCCGGCCTGTTATTTTGGCAAACGGTTAGAGAAACCTTATATTGGGGACGCTGTGCGTGAAATAGAGCTGGAAGACATTTTGCGTTCCAATCGGATTATGATTGTCGCCAGTGTGGTGGGAGTGGTTGTCGGGCTGGCAATTCATATAGCCATCGCTTTCGAGCTGTTTGGGCTGCACAGGATTTTATAAAAAATAGCACACAAAAACAAAGCTGAAATTTTAAAATGATTCCATACGGAATGAACCGCATTGTTCTATTTTTGATTCCATTTTATGGAGGTGACACCATGGACCAAAACCATCAAACCAGCGTTTCCACGGCACCTTTAGTACATGGTGGGGATTGGGTCGGGTATTCGGAGGAGTATGGAACACAACCTCTAGATTTTTCTGCCAATGTCAGCCCTTTGGGGGTACCGCAAGGCATAAAAGAGGCGATTACAGCCGCTGCCGAAATAGCTGACCGATATCCAGACCCCTTGTGCCGTTCCCTGTGTCGTAAACTGGCAGCCCATGAGCAGGTGTCAGAATCTGATGTATTGTGCGGTAATGGTGCAGCAGACTTAATTTTTCGGGCAGTGCTAGCCCAAAAGCCCAAAAAAGCCCTGCTTCCGGCTCCCACCTTTGCAGAGTATGAAGCGGCACTGACGGCCTGCGGTTGCCAGGTGGAGTACTATTTCCTCCGGGAAGAGAATGATTTCCGACTGGATGAAGGCTTTTTGCAGGCCATCATCCCAGGTATTGATATGGTGTTCATTTGTGAACCCAATAATCCTACTGGCGTTTCCTCTCCCCGGGAGTTCTTGCTGCGTGTAGCGGAGCAGTGCAGCCGTTGTGGGGCTTTGTTCATGCTAGATGAGTGCTTTGGTGATTTTTTAGAAAAACCAGAAACTCACACCCTAAAAAATACCCTTTCAGAATTTCCCAATCTGGTAATTTTAAAGGCCTTTACCAAGCTCTATGCTATGGCAGGCGTGCGGTTGGGGTATGCCCTGTGCGCCAATGGCGAGTTGTTGAAAAAAATGAGGGAGGCTGGTCAGCCCTGGGCAGTTTCCTCATTAGCACAAGCCGCCGGAGAAGCAGCTCTAGACGAAACTGCGTATGTGGAAAACGTGCGCAAAATGGTTATGCAGGAACGTCCATGGATAATGGAGCAGCTGACAAATTTGGGCATGCGAGTGGTACCCGGAGAAGCTAATTATCTGTTGTTTCACTGTCCCATTTCTTTGATTCAGCCTTTGCGCCAGCGAGGAATTTTGCTGCGGAGTTGTTCCAATTATCATGGACTGGATGAAAACTGGTACCGCACTGCGGTGCGTACCCATGAAGAAAACATCTGCCTAATACAGGCGTTGAATGAGGTAGTACGATGAAACAGGCCAAGTGTATTATGGTACAGGGTACTATGTCTGGAGCAGGAAAAAGTCTTTTATGTGCTGGACTGTGCCGTGTTTTTGCTCAGGATGGGCTGAAAGTGGCCCCTTTTAAAAGTCAGAATATGGCACTCAACAGCTATGTGACCCGGGATGGTCTCGAAATGGGACGAGCGCAGGTAGTGCAGGCCCAGGCCGCTGGGAAAGAACCAGATGTGCGCATGAATCCCATTTTACTCAAGCCTTCCAGCGATATTGGCAGTCAGGTAATCGTCAACGGCGAGATTAGAGGGCAGATGAATGCCACCGAGTATTTCCGCATGAAACGGCAGTTGATTCCAGATATTATGGAAGCGTACAACGGCCTTGCCGCAGAAAATGATGTTATCGTGATCGAAGGGGCTGGCAGCCCTGCGGAAATCAACCTGCGAACCGACGATATTGTGAATATGGGTATGGCCGAGCTAGTGGATGCTCCTGTGCTGCTGGCAGGAGATATCAATCGGGGCGGCGTGTTTGCCCAGCTATATGGTACTGTAGCTTTACTGCAAGAGCAGGAACGTGCCCGCATCGGTGGTTTGATTATCAATAAGTTCCGAGGAGATGAGGCTATTCTGCGTCCGGGTCTCACCATGTTAGAGGAA
The DNA here is from genome assembly GCA_944380795.1 of uncultured Clostridia bacterium. Lineage (GTDB taxonomy): Bacteria > Bacillota > Clostridia > Oscillospirales > Acutalibacteraceae > Heritagella_A. Next base: position 23,132 of record CALWIS010000087.1, read on the forward strand.
AAAACTGGAATTCCTGTGCTGGGCGTCGTACCCTATCTCCAGGTCAATGTGGATGACGAGGATTCTCTAGCTCCTTGCTTGGAAAATCAAGGTGGAAAAAAGTTGTTGGATATCGCTGTCATTCGTCTGCCCAGAATTTCCAATTTCACTGATTTTTCCTTGCTGGATGAGCACCCTGCTATGGGTGTGCGGTATGTGGGAATCCCCCGGGAGCTAGGAAGCCCGGATCTGGTGATTCTCCCTGGCACCAAGAGTACTATGTCCGATCTTGTGTGGTTGAGGCAAAGCGGACTGGAAGCGGCAGTGTGCAAGCTGGCTCATACTGGTACTCCGGTGCTAGGCATCTGTGGTGGTTATCAAATGCTGGGTGAAAGCCTTTCTGATCCCTATGGTACTGAAGGAGGCGGGAAAATGCACGGCATGGGACTTCTGCCCATTGATACAGTGTTCAGCGACCGCAAGACTCGTACTCGGATGCAGGCAGAAGTGCTGGTTTCTAATTTCGCTGGAGCCAAGCTGGATGGCTATGAAATTCATACTGGAAAGACTAGCGTGCGGGGGGATGCTTTTTGCATACTGGAAAGCGGACAGCCGGACGGTTGCGTCAGTGGCAATGTATTCGGCACTTATCTTCATGGTCTGTTTGATACCGGAAGCCTAACTCAGAAGTTGGCGGAATATTTGTGTCAGCGCAAGGGCATTTCCTGTGAACAGGCTGCACCGCTTTCCCACGCCGAATATCAGGAGCAGCAGTTTGATTTGCTGGCGGAAGGCATCCGTCATGCGCTGGATATGAAGGCCATTTATACATTGCTGGAAGGGAAGCGGTAGTATGGGAAAAGGACTCATTCACCTCTATTGGGGTGATGGAAAAGGAAAGACCACCGCCGCCATGGGTATGGCCATGAGGGCTTTGGCCGCAAGGAAAAAGGTGGTCATTGTCCAGTTTCTCAAGTGCCAAGAAAGTGGGGAAATTACTCTTCTTTCCCAATTGGGTGCCCAGATTTATCGTGGCAAAGCCGGACATAAATTTGTTTTCCAGATGACAGAAGAGGAGAAGGCTGAAACACGCAAGGTGCAGGAGGAAAATCTACTTGCAGCTCTACAGCAGTCAGCGGACCTTTTAATTCTGGATGAAGCCTGCGCTGCTGTACAACTGAAAATGGTAGACGAAGCCTTTCTGAAAAAAAACGTCTTGGAAAAGCCAGAGGAGCAGGAATTAGTTCTCACCGGGCGGAACCCGGCAGACTGGATGATGGAGGTTGTCGATTACTGCACCGAAATGCACTGTTGGCGTCATCCTTATGAGAAAGGAATTGCAGCGAGAAAGGGTGTGGAATATTAAGCTCAATAATTTCCGGGTGAAGGTTCGTTGTAGGGTATTCTATTCATATTAGAGGTACTTCTGTGGTAAGCAGATGAATTTGTCTTGCCTTATAAACAATTGGATAATGGTAAGATACCAACTGCTCCGAAATACACAGAAGCAAAACAGCTACTGTGAGAATAGTTCATATAGCTCATGCAAAGATGCACATTGAGCAGCCCAAGGCGATTCATCCAGAGCAGCCTACAGAGCTAGTGTAGATTTGACTAGTTGGAATATGCCCCAAAAGTAGGGGTTTTCACTGAAAATTTCTATGCTCTATATGCCCCCCGAAAAAGCCATAAGTCTGGCTCTTTTCGGGGGTTTGTGATTACAATGATAGCAGAAAACTTTTGTAGGGATGGTGAAAAAAGATGTCTGAATTTTACACAAGTAATTTACTATCACAGCTGTCGGTCTATATTCACTTGCTGGAAGAGAAGAACTCAAATTTGTAGCAACAACTTCTAAAGAGTAATTGGTAAAGATGATCAAAAACATATTTGGGATATAGATGAGAGTGAAAGGGGGGTATAGGAAAAATCAACAAGATAAGCCCAGCGTGCGACTGAAAATGTACTGCCAGTTTCCTGAACTGCAATACTGTAAACGTGGAATGAGCTAGAAAAAAGATATTGGCTTCTGTGAGCCCACCAATATGTGGTTTTTACGCTGGCACGAGTGAAGGTCGGAAAAAGGTCAAGCGGTTTCCGGCTATTCAACAAAAAAAGACAGCCACTAAACAGCAGAAACGCTGAATAAATCGTCCTCTCCTGCTGTTGGGATTCTGCTGGTCTGCTACAAATTCTAGAAACTGAACAAGATTATGTACTGATGGCAAAGAAATGGGATTGAATAAAATCCCAAAAGCTATCAGAATGGGCGTAAGAATTTTGCACTATCAGGCCGCAGGAAAGTTTGAACTGGAGCACAATAGTTTTAAGATTTTGAAATAGGAAAAAGGAGAAGTATTTGCTAATGAATAAAGCTAATCAAAATCCAGACCTTATGTCAAAGGAATTGGAGAATATAAAACACATGCAAATTGTTAGAGGAAAAGCGGTTATTTCTGATGATATTTATACTCCAGAGCAGTTAGAATATATACAATTCTATATACTTGGATTGCTTTCTTATATGAAAAGGAATTTAACTGGCAGGTATCCACACAGTTTTGATTTCTGCGAAAGAATAATAAGGAATATAGATATGTGTAGGAAGGGAAATTATGTGGGGATTGATGAGCTTACTCTTTTAATCAGGCAGGATTGGGAATCTGCAATGGATAGCCACGGAGGAAAGAATTCTGATGCACTTTTGGAAATTTATATTTGTTTTAGGAATGATAATGGAGAAAATCTTGATACCGTCAGCAAAACTGTCAATCAAATTATAGGTATGTTCATTTCAACATTAGATAGGCTGATATAGAAATTCAGACTGCTAAAACCCTTTAGGAACTAATGGCATATTTCTATGTGTAGCCTGACAGCCATGTATATGATCAGAGTGAAATGTCGGATTGCTTTTGGGAGCAGTTCGGCATTTTTGGTTTTCCAACCATCTTGCCTGCACAGATAAACGGTTCCATAGTCTCTCCTTTGGGATAAAGTGGTCTTTTAGCTTGCAATGAAGTATCTTTCTGGTTCCATATGCAATATATACCCGAATGCGCTCTCAATAGGTGAGGAATATTTCCTAAAAGGAACTCTATCACGGTCCTCTTTACTTTGAAACGGGAATGTGTCAGATAAGCCATCCAGATGTTCAAAGTCATTTAAAAAGTGTAACTGCAAAGTCTCATTGTTTCCTTCATCTATAAGAATGAAAACATAGATGGTCATATCATACATATTTTTCTTCCACTAGAGACTGCTCAATTTAAGTGGATACAAAATTTTTAAAGATGCATTGGAAAGATTAAAATGTCTGGAATATGTGGACGAAAAGCGAGCTTAGAGTATGGATTATTACGAGAAATTAAGGTCTGGTATTCAAGTTGGGAGCAATAGGGAAGATCCACACCTTTCGAGCGAT
>CALWIS010000088.1 GCA_944380795.1 uncultured Clostridia bacterium
TGGTGCTGTTGTCCCTAGTGCCGATTTTATTCCAATACATCCAGACCTTAATTAGTTCTGCCGTGCAGGCAGCAGGAACCACAGTGGCAGACATCAGTGTGGAGGAATTTGCTTCCTTTTCGGTACCCATACAGGGAATCCAATATTTAGGCAACGGGGCCTTCCTTTCCAGTTTATTGCTGGCCGGATTGCTGGCTTGTGTGATAGACCGGAGATACTTTGCCTCCGCGATTTTTGGCCTGATATTGGCGGGCTGCTCTTTTATCGGTATGATACATGCCCAGACGGTGGCGTTTTTCCCGCCGGAAGGTGTGATGTTCGGTGTGTTGTATCTGGCAGCGGCGGCTTTTTTAGTGGCAAAAGGCCTGCTGCTTCGCAGTGTCCAACCTCCGCCGGAACAGGGGAAATTAGAAGAAATCTGATGTTTTGCCGGCATACTGCTTACGAGGATGAATGTTATGTGATAAGGAGGAGAGATCTATGCAGGGATATACCTATGTGAAAAATGAACACTATCCCATAGAGCATCTGGTGTTCACCACTGCGCCAGAGCATATGGAAGAATTTCTAGCTGTGGACCATGAGGTGTGGACACTGGGAGAAGCGTACAGCGACCTTTTTGACCATATCCCCTTTTTATATAAAGAGGTGTGGGTAAACGACCATAGACCCGGAGAGATGCACCTGATTTTTGTGTGGGAAAGCATGGAAAGCTGGGAAAAAATGAACGATAAAGCGCTTCAGGAGAGGCTTGCTGCCCAATTTGACGCGAAATTCCCCTATCCTTACCAGCTCATCCGCTGTGTGGAGCGAGAGGAGAATTTTGGCATCCATCGTTTCAGCCGCTTTGAACGTATTTAAATTTCTATCATACAAATCTAAAAAGGAGAGAGTATCATGCCTTGTGTACAAATCAAGACCAGTGTAAAAGTAACCGAAGAAGCCGCCGATACCATTAAAAAAGGGTTGGGACAGGCCATTACCTGCCTGCCGGGGAAAACCGAAGACTGGCTCATGGTCACTTTGGAGGATGCGTGCCGTATGTGGTTCCGTGGAGAAACGGGAAAGCCCATGGCAGTTATCGAGGTCAAGGTGTTTGGAAACCGCATTGATTCCGCAGCTTCTGAAAAGATGACGGAACAGGTGTGCCGGTTATTCGAGGACACTTTGGGGATTGATCCCAAAGACCTGTATATCCGCTATCTGGCCTCTTCAGACTGGGGCTGGAACGGCAGTAACTTTTAATCAGAGGTCAAAAAACATCGGCCAGCGGTTTTCCAGCTGGCCGATGTTGCATTTTAAGGCGCAAGCGGTATAATAAAGGGAGAAAATTCCCGGACGCCGGGAAAAATAAGGAGGATACTTATGGATTCCCAGGAAGCAAAAAAGCGCATGGAAGAAGGCAGATTGTATCTGCCCATGGATGAGAGCATTATCGAGAAACAGTTTGCCTGCATGGAGTTGATGTACGAGTATAACGCTACCCATTCTTCAGAGGGGAAAAAGAGGGAAGAGCTCCTGAAGAAAATGCTGGCTGAAGTGGGGGAGGGCTGCTATATTGAAGCCCCCTTCTATTCCAACTGGGGCGGCAGCCATGTGCATTTTGGAAAAAATGTATATGCTAATTTTAATTTTACCGCAGTGGACGACGGCCATATTTATATTGGGGATTATGTGATGATCGGTCCTAATGTGACCATTGCGACAGCGGGCCATCCGGTGGAGCCCTCCCTGCGTCGGCAGGCGATCCAGTATAATATGGATGTGCATATCGGTGCCAATGTGTGGATCGGTGCAGGCGCTGTGATACTTCCTGGTGTGACCATTGGGGAAAACTCTGTCATTGGTGCGGGCAGCGTGGTGACTAAGGACATTCCCGCCAATGTGGTGGCAGTGGGCAACCCCTGCCGCGTGCTCCGGGAGATTGGAGAGCGGGACCGGCAATATTACTATCGGGACAGGAAGGTAGACCTGCCGCTGGAATAAATTTATTCTATGGTCACATACCGGAGAAACCGGCGCAGGGGGAATTCCCCATCCCGGCCTTCTCCCAAGAATACCTCCGAAAGATTGCCTGCCCAGGTAATACGGGAAACTCCCGCCGCAGCAAGCAAGTGGGTTAGTTCTTCCCGTCGGGAAGACGAGCATATAAGCCCAGCGGTTTGCAGTACCCCGTGGCTGCGCCGAAGAGCGGAAAACAGCTGTTGGCGGGGCAGGGCTTTTACTAGGCAGCTTCCAAACATGGGGGAAAGCTCCAATTCCTCCCCTTGACATATAGTCAGGCAGCAGCCGGAGGGGAGAAATAGGGGAGCGGGGTGTCGGAGAGAATCCCTTCCAATTCACGGTCCAGACGACGCAGAGTGACTTCCGCCGCCTCACCCATGGAGACAAACGGATATTTTTGTGCAACCTGTTCCAGAAAGGGGAGGAACTCCCGGCAAAAGCCGGAGAGCTCCTCCTCTTTTTCTGTGTCCAGGAAGATGGTCTGGCAGGAGCTGCACAAAAGCTGCCGGGTAGAGAGGATATGCTCGGCTAACTGTCTCATTTCTTCTTCTTTATTTTCCCATCCAGAAATATAAACAAACCCCAGACGGTGCCCCCATTCCATCAGCTTTGCGCCGGGAGGCGCAAGAGCCCGTACCGCCCGGATGGCTTCCTCTCCGCCCCATATAGAAATACCGTCGGCTATAGAAGCCAGCTTTTTCATGGCGGCCACATCTTCCGAAGGGGTATCGAACGCATAGAGAAAATCTGCCAGAGCGGGCTCCATGGCAGTGAGTTCCCACAAAAGGCGCACCGAAAGCCCGCTGTCTGCCTGGGGCAGCTTGATGAGGTTTACATTTCCGGTAAGAAGGCCCTCCGCGGCGGCATACGCGGGCAGGCCGTCGGCGTTGCCTGCTGCGATATGCAGCAAAGTCCCCAAAGGTACTGGGCGAATCTCCACCTCTTGCTGCTCCATGGGAGGTGTGGTGCGGACAACAGGAGGAGGGCAGCCGCCCAGTTCTGCCTGCATCCGGTAGGTGAGGGATTCCCGGCTCATAGCTGCCAGTACCTTTTGAATCAGAGGGCCCAACCCGGTTTGAAGAAAGGGTGCCAGCAGAGCGTCGAATTCTCCGTCAAGGGCCCGTTGGCGCAGGCGGTCCACTGCGGTGATGACGGTTTCTGGGGAAAGGCTTTGAGTGCGCCGGGTTTCTTCGATCTCCTTTTCTAATCGGGAGAGAATCTCCTCCTGTTGACGGTTTTCATAGAGTTTCCCGTTTGCCAGTATCACAGCTTCACCTCCGATAAGAGTTCCGCCGCCCCCGCGGCGCAGGTCTTTAATCCTTTCAGCCCTACCCGGCCCAGCAATTCCAGCCAGGGAGCCGGAATGCCGCAGCCACAGGAGTTAGGCTCGTGGAGCACACCTAGGTCATCTGTCATCACGCTGGTGAGGGGAGCCCCCTTTACCATGGGGGTGATGAGGTTCACCAATCCCGGGCATCCATAGGGGAGCGGCTGTAGGGTGTGTACATCCCGGATGATAACACGGCTGTAGACAGGAATATGAAAATGATGATTCGGACAACTGCAATATAAAATAGGATGTTCCACAGCGCCGAAAAATTCAATAAAGTCCTTTTCCGATAGATCCAACACCCGTTTTGCCAAAGCATACAGGGCTTTTTTGTCCACTTGCTGGGCATAAAACTGTTTCCAGCCTCCGCCCAGCATGATTTTAGAGCCGGGCTTAAGTTTTACGGTGATCCCCTGTTCCTCCATGCGATGCAGCACAAAATAGGTGTAGGAGGGGAATCCCATAAAGCGGGTGGGGAGGGAAGATTGGCTATAAGAAACGATGGCCTGTATTACCCCATCCAGGTCTGGAACATATTTGCCGTCTCGGTACAACAGAGCGTAACGGCGGCGGATGGCAGGCGTGAAAAGGGTAGCGCCAAAAGCGGTCTTTACAGCGGCTGTGTGATTATCCCGTCGAGGTTTGTATCCCATTACAATATAATTAGTGGGAATAGGCGAAAAGAAATGGTGGTAACGACCCAGCCGAAGCACCATGCGCAGCCCGCAAAACAGCCCGCCCATATCGAATTGAATGGAGATGGGGGTTCCTCCAGTACCGGAAGAAGTGGCGGTGATAAGAAGTTTTTTTCCCTCCATAGAACGCAGATCATGGCGTTTAAACAAGATGGTAGGCAGTATCGGAAGTTCTGCCAGTTCCCTTTCTGTTTGCAGCGGATGAGGGGAAAATCCCCGGGCTTGGGCGATCTTCCGATATTCCGGGCAAGCGTTATAATGAAACCGGACGTTTTCTTCGATTGCCTGAAGGAAAAGTGAACGGGAGCCTTCCAGATCATAGGGGTCCGGAAAGGAAAAGAGGGCACTGCGGCTGTCCATGAACGCACCTTCCTTTTAGTGTGATGGATATTTTCAGTGTAACAGCCAGAAAAGAACGTGTCAACAAAACCTGTAGGAATAATATGATAAGTTTAGTGTGATATTTTGGAATATATTTAGCAGAATACTACTGTTTTTTATTGACGGAGAAACTTTAGAGGGATATAATAAATAACAAAGGCAAGAAAGAAGAGGAGGTACTTTTTATGAAGAACAGAATACGAAAATGTCTTGCCATGACCCTAGCGGTAATCGTTGCGTTCAGCTGTGCAGTGACGGCTTTTGCTGCGGATAGCGAGGTTGCGACTGTACAGGTGAAAGCAACTTTTGACCAGACGGGTGCAAGAAGTATGCTGCAAATGGTCAATGACCTGCGTACAGGAGATGAAGCCTGGTATTGGAATCCCAACAATACTACCAAAAAAGATCTGACAGGCCAACTCCAGGAAATGGTCTATGACTATTCGTTGGAAAAAATCGCCATGCAGCGCGCCGTTGAGGTTGCCATGAATTTTTCTCATACTCGTCCTAATGGTACCAACTGCGCTACTGCTGTTGACGAAGCAGATTACGATTGGCGGATGGTTGGCGAGAACATTGCCGCTGGGTATCCTACCGTAGAAGCTGCTTTTGAAGGATGGGCAGAGGCCGATGAGGATTACAGCGGACAGGGGCACCGTAGAAATATGCTGTCCAATATGACTGCTATTGGTATTGCCCATGTGCGTTATAACGGCGTAGATTTTTGGGTACAGGTACTCGCTACCCCTTGGTCTGCGGCCGATACCACCCCGACTCCTGCCAATGATTCGGAAGCCACCATGGATGTCAGAGTGGCTCCTTCCCAGATCCGGTCGGTTTCCCTGACTCCGTCGGCAGAATCGCTGTCTTTGGAAGCAGGAGATACTGTGGCCCTGCCTGCGGTAACTGCAAACCTGACCCTGGCATCCACTTGGAGAGTACGCCCCAACGTGACCGCATCCCCCAACTGGACGGTTGCGCCCAGCGGTGTGGTGGAAATCAATTCCGACGGGACCATTACAGCCAAAGCAGTCGGAAAGGCAACCCTGACAGGAAGTGTTCTGGGAGAAACTGTGAATATCCCGGTAACTGTGACCGGTACATCCATCGCTGCTGCCACAGTTACACTGGACAAATCTTCCTACACTTATACAGGACAAGCTATTAAGCCAAAAGTGACTGTTGCCTTAAACGGCACTGCCCTAAAGGAAGGTACCGATTACACACTGGCTTATAAAAATAACACCAAGGTAGGAACCGCTACCGTTACAGTGAACGGTATTGGTACATATACCGATTCCATTTCTAAGGAGTTTACCATTACTGCCTGCGACCATCAGTGGGATAATGGCGTGGTGACAACTCCCGCTACTTGCGCCGCAGAAGGTGTGCGCACCTATCATTGTACTCTTTGCGACGAAACCAAAACAGAGCCCATTGCCAAGCTGCCCCATACACCGGTGGTTGACCCGGCAGTAGCTCCCACGTGCACCAGCACCGGTTTAACAGAAGGAAGCCACTGCTCTGTTTGCGGACAGGTGATCGTCGCACAGACCGTGGTAGAAAAGATCCCCCATAACTATGTAGAGAGCGTTGAAACTCCGGCAACTTGTACAACAGATGGGCAGAAGAAATTCACCTGCTCCGTTTGCGGCGATAGCTATACCGAGGTAATTCCTGCTACCGGCCACAGCTTTGGTAACTGGAAAACCGTTACTTCCCCCACCTGTACGGAAACAGGAAGTGAGCAGAGAGTTTGCTCTGTGTGTGGTTATACCGAAACAAGAGGCCTGGAGGCTACCGGCCACAGCTGGGCAGAGGATTACACCATTGACCAGGCTCCCACTTGTACAAAAGATGGCAGCAAGTCCATTCACTGCACAGTATGTGATGCTGTTACAGATACACAGGTGATTCCTGCAACCGGCCATACCCAAGACGAGGGTGTAGTCATTACTGAGCCGACCTGCACCGAAGCCGGTAAAATGCATTATACCTGCACCGTGTGCGGAGAGGAATGGGACGATGTGATCCCCGCTACAGGTCATACTTGGGACGAGGGAACCATTGTAACGCCTGCCACCTGCACCGAGAACGGCAGTATGGAACATACTTGCCTGATCTGCGGATTTGCGGAAAACGTTGTGATCCCCGCCACAGGGCACAACTATGAGGATACTGTAATACCTCCTACCTGTACGGAGGATGGTTACACCACCCATACCTGCACAGTCTGCGGATACACCTATACCGATACCCCTGTGGCAGCATTGGGGCATAAGGTCGAAGTGCAAAACGCCAAGGATGCAACCTGTACAGAGCCTGGTTATACCGGTGATTCTGTCTGCACTGTGTGCGGAGAAACTGTTGAAACTGGTGAAGTCATCCCAGCAACCGGCCACTCTTATGGTGAGACTTGGGAGTCCAACGAAACCTCTCACTGGCATGCCTGCGCTTGCGGAGATACCATCGATGCAGCAGACCACACTTTCCAGTGGGTCATTGATAAGGAAGCTACCGCTACAGAAGCAGGAAGCAAGCATCAGGAATGCACTGTTTGCGGTTATCAGGGTGCTATGGAAGAGATTCCCGCTACTGGTGAACCTTCCGACAATAAGCCCAATGGAGGAACCGGTAATAACAACGGCGGCGTCACTGGCGATGCTTCCACCTCCGGCCCGCAAACTGGCCAAAATAATAACCTGATCGTACCCGTTGCGATTTTGGCAATTTCCTGCGGCGGATTGGTCGTTGTAATGCTGTATTTCAGAAAGCGCAGAGCCTAATCTCCTTTTGCTAAACAGGATGTACAGATTTTCTGTATCAAACTGAAATAAGCGTTTTATTGCAAAACCCCTCTGTGACACGCCAATGTCACAGAGGGGTTTTTTGTGATGTATTCTTAAAAGCAAAAAGAGAAAATTATCGATAAAGAGCGGAATCCTGTTAGCGGAGCACTGCGGAAGTCATGGCGAAATATTTCTCATTGGGAATATATTCGGGGATGCTGTTGCCGGAACCTAAGGCATACCCTCCCTGACTGCTGGAAAGCTCCAGCAGTCCCAGCGCCCGGCGGCGGATAGTCTCCTCGTCGGAACGCACCAGAAAATCCACATCCAGTCCACCTAAAATGGCGATACGCTTACCCCAGCGCCGGTAGGCCTCTTCTACTGGCACGATATTATCTTCATAGGAGTGTTTGCCATCGTATTTCATATCTTCAATAATATCCTCCATCACCTCAGACATAAAGCCGCAGGAGTGTAGCACGGCAGGTTTCCCATTATCATGGGCCGCTTTTACAATCTGTTTGTGCCAGGGGAAGACATATTTGCGCATCATCTCAGGGGACAGCATGGTCTGGGTGTTAAATCCCCAGTCGTCGTTGGACATGATGATGCCTACCGTATCATACTGGGCCCCTATGGTATAATACTCTACCAGCGTACTGCCCACTTTTTCAAAAACAGCTTCTACTAAGTCGGGATCGTCATACAGCAGGACGCATAGATTTTCATACCCCATCAGGCTAATGACATTTTCCAACACTCCGCCAGGGCCGGACATCATGATCTTCATGTTGCCAGGGAGATAGGGGGCTGCTTTTTCCAGTGTGGAGTAGTCAGCTTTCCGGGCATCAGGCCAAGGATGTTTTTCAAAGTCTTCCCAACTTTGAATCACCGGGGAATCATTGAGGGAAATAGTATTTTTGCTATTTTTGGCTCCCGCGTGGAAATCCAGGGCGCAACCGTAAGAGTTGACATAGTCATATCCGCAGGCAGCATAAGCCCGGGCCATATATCCCAGATGTTCCTCTGCTGGGGCTTCCGGGGATGGCGGGTCACCGGCAACCTCCTGGTACACATTGCCGTTCATGAAAAACTCAAATAAAGTGGGGCGGTCCGGTACTTCTCGGCGCAGTACCTTTAAAATATTATTGAAATCTGGTTCACGATGGACTTGGTTCATGAAAACTCCTCCTTTGTGTATGGCTGTTACCGACAGTATATCGGAACCGTTGGAGGAAATCTATTACATTTCTTGCGGCGTTTTGTGCATTTGTTGAGCCGCTTGGTATTGGCCTGGTGTCTGGTGGAATTTGCGCTTGAAGGCACGGGAAAAGGAGGAGATGCCATCATATCCCAAAGCCTGTGAGATCTCCCAAAGGGAAAGGCCTTCCAGCAGCATTTTTCGGGCAGCGTTCATCCGTGCCTCCTCCAGATAGCTGCGAAAGGACATCCCCGTAAGCTGCTGGAAACGGCGGGAAAAATGAGATTCCGAATACCCAGCAAAAGCTGCCGCAGAGGAAAGGCTTATCCCGTCCAATAGGTGTTCCCGGATATACTCCTCCCACTTTAACGCTTCCGCCGAAAGGGGAACACATCCAGGCAAAGGAGTTCCCCATCGTTCTAAAAATCCCAGTGCTTCCAGCAACAGTCCTCGCACAATGAGCCGATGACCTGGGCGGCAGAGGGTAGATTCCTCAAGGAGCCGGGTAAAAAGAGCAGAAAGATCTTCTTCGCTTTCTTCACCGGGGAGAAGCAGGGAGGGGTGGGATTCCTGATCTTGAAACTGAACAACGCCCACATAGCAATCTTCAGTAAGCGCTAGGGTTCCGTGAATATCTCCAGAGGAGATCAGCAGGGTATCTCCAGCAGAAAGCGTTTTGGAAGTAGAGTTGACAGTTTGTTCTACACAACCCCCGAAGATGAAGAGCAGTTCGGAACAGGAATGCCAATGATCCGGACACATTAAGCCTTGGTTCTGACAGCGGTTGATAAACACCAGCACCTCCTTCTGGGCAATAAGACTGTCCAGAGGTTCCCGATAGCTGAGCAGCATCCGCTCCCCCTCCTCTCAATCATTTTTTTCATTGTATCACACCTGCATACGGGAGGAAAGGGGCGTTGGATTTTCTCCAATAGGGAAAAAGATTTTTTCTTGTGTATGGATAGGAAAATGCGGTATAGTATAGGAATACAATAAATGGTGAAAAGGAGGGAGGCCTGTGGATCGCAGGATCACAGCCGCGCTGCTGCTGACAGCGGCGGGCATCAGCTATGAAGAAAACAACCGTTTGACCCTTTCCCGTTTTTCAGTGGAATCCTCTCGGCTCCCCAAAGAGTTTGATGGTTTTTCCATTGTCCATCTTTCCGACCTGCACAGTAAGTGTTTTGGGCCGGGACAGAGCCGGCTTTTACGCCTTGTTGGGCAACTAAACCCAGACTTGGTGTGTATTACCGGTGATCTGATCGATAAACGACGGTATCACCGGAATGGAATTGCCCCTGCTTTGGAGCTGTGTCAAAAGCTGGTGCAAGAGCGGCCGGTCATATTTGTTTCTGGGAACCATGAGGCGGCTCTGCCATTTTATCCGCAGCTGCGCCGGATATTGAAAAATATAGGGGTTACAGTGTTGGAAAACCAAGGCTTTCGACTTTACCGAGAAGGAGCAGCTTTGTATATATGCGGCCTGCGGGACCCAGCTTTTCTGCGGGAAAACCGTTTGCCTTTCCAGAGGGAGGTGTTCCGGCTATGCCAGGCATCGCAGGGCGATTTTACCTTATTGTTGTGTCATCGACCCGAGTATCTGGAAGAATATGGAGCAGCAGGGGCGGATGTGGTTCTTTCCGGTCATGCCCACGGAGGGCAGTTTCGGGTGCCGGGGGCAGGGCCGCTGTGGATGCCCAATCAGGGAGTTTTCCCACCACTGGCTGAGGGGATTCACAAGTTTGGCCCCACCTCCATGATCATCAGCCGAGGGTTGGGGAACAGCCTGTTTCCCCAACGGCTTCTTAACTGGCCGGAAGTGGTATGCATCACATTGAACCGATGGAACCCTTCTGTGATGCGAGAAACGGGCAAAAAGTAGAATTTGCGATTTTTTAAAACAAATCCTGCATTTTTATTGCGTAGGCGCCGATGAATATGATATAATAGCCCGTATACAGCGCATTTTGAGTGCTGTGGTTTTATAAGGAATGATACAGCAGGCTGTAGGGAATGCAGCCGCATTTTCAAGCATTTTCCGAAAATTGGACGTTTCGGAAGAGAGGCGGAACGGAGGAACCATTCATGTATCAGATTATTGAAAAGAAGGAACTGAACCCAACCGTCACCTTAATGAAAGTTAAGGCGCCGTTGGTTGCAAAAAAAGCGGAACCCGGACAGTTTATTATCCTGCGGGTGGACGAAAACGGAGAGCGTATCCCCCTGACAGTGGCGGATTATGACCGGGAAGCCGGTCTGGTGACTATTATTTTCCAGATCGTGGGCGCTACCACCGAAAAGTTGAACCATCTGAAGAAAGGGGAGTATATCCACGATTTTGTAGGCCCCTTGGGTGTGCCTTCTCATGTAGAAGGGCTGAAAAAGGTGGCAGTTGTTGGCGGCGGTGTGGGCTGCGCTATCGCTTACCCCATTGCTAAAAAGCTTCACGAGCTGGGAGCAGAGGTCCATTCTGTGGTGGGTTTCCGTAATCAGGATCTTGTGATTTTGGAAGACGAGTTCAAAGCAGTGAGCGATAAATTCGTTTTAATGTCCGACGACGGCTCCTGCGGTGAAAAGGGCCTTGTCACCGACGCTCTGAAAAAGCTCATTGAAAGCGGTGAGCAGTACGACGAGGTTATTGCCATTGGCCCGCTGGTGATGATGAAGTTTGTGTGCCTGCTGACTAAGGAATACAACATCAAAACCATGGTGAGCATGAACCCCATTATGATCGACGGAACCGGCATGTGCGGTGGCTGCCGCCTGACAGTTGGCGGGGAAACAAAGTTTGCCTGCGTGGACGGCCCAGACTTTGACGGTCATCTGGTGGATTTTGATGAAGCAATGGAGCGCGCTTCCATGTATAAGCCCTTTGAGCGGCACCAGCACGAGGAAACCTGCAATCTGTTTAAAAAGGAAGTGCAGGCCTGAGCCTGCTTTTATTATACCGAAGCGGCAAGTATACAGCCCGAGAAAGGAAAGATCACGGTCATGCCCAATATGTCTTTGAAGAAAAACGAAATGCCGGTGCAGGACCCCCAGGTCCGCAACCACAATTTTAATGAGGTGGCCCTCGGCTATACCGAGGAGCAGGCTCTGGATGAAGCCGCCCGCTGCCTGAACTGTAAAAACAAGCCCTGCGTGGGAGAGTGTCCCGTAGCCATCGATATTCCCGGCTTTATTGCCAAGATCCGGGAAAAGGATTACGAAGGCGCTTATCAGATCATCAACCGTTCCAGCTCCCTGCCTGCTGTTTGCGGGCGGGTATGCCCCCAAGAGACCCAGGGCGAGAGCAAATGCGTGCGGGGCATTAAGGGCGAGCCGGTGGCTATTGGCCGCTTGGAGCGCTTTGTGGCAGACTGGCACAATGCCCATGCCACCGAAAAGGCCCAGGCTCCTCAGAGCAACGGTCATAAAGTGGCCATCGTAGGTGCCGGTCCCTCCGGCCTTACCTGCGCTG